>CAZRQJ010000086.1:0-9757 GCA_964602075.1 uncultured Planctomycetia bacterium | reverse complement strand
AAACTGACACAGGATAAAGACGATCCGAACAAACGGCGCGAACGAATAAACCAGACTGTCAAAAAACGAAGCGACATTGACACCGAATTCGTGAAGTATGTTGAATACGACGGCGCGAACATCCGCCTTAAAGACGATGATGTCGCCGAAAATCCAGAAGACGGTCCAAAACGCAAAATCGTAGACAAACCGGAGTGGGTTTTCCCATCGCAGTTTGAATCTGGTGAAGGCGATGTAAAACGAGACGATTCAACTTCGCAAAGCGATATCGAAACTCTATGGCTCGGCGATGTACATAACCTGTCAATCGGCTCGAAGTCGAAACTTGGAAACAATGATGTCGAACTTGTTTTCGATAGCAAGCCTATAAATCAAGTCGAATTAGAGTGCGTCGAAACCGATCCGAGACTCGACGGAGTGCCTCGCTGTCCGACACATTCCCATCGCAACGCCGACAGGGATTGCCCGCTGTGTCATCGCACTATGTGCCGCGATTGCATGGCTTTTGTGAACGGCATATACGGCTGTAAGGCTTGTTTTGGCGATGGAAAAATACGCAGAATGTACAACATACCTACGGATTGGGAGAGCCTTCCTCAAATTGAACTTGCGCCCGAACCCGTTCCTCAAGAAGTTCGACGGTTTGGCGTTGTCCCAATCGATTACGAAGGAATGCCGGCGAAACCCGCTCACAGGTTTTTTGCACACTTGATAGACGTTGGCATTGCCGCCGGCATACTCGGATTGTTGCAGTTTATATTCAGCGGACCGCTTCAAGCATTTTTTTCTTGGGGGGCGAGAACCATACAAGCGCTTGCCTACCAAAGAACTTTAGGCGAAGTAGGGTCGTACTACGACGTTCAAAATGCGGCAATCCCATATGCGGGTATGAACGAATCGGAGACGATAGGGCGATTCTTTGGGTTTGGCTGGTTATTGGATTACGGAATTCAGCCTCATCATGCATGGTGGATTGCAGGGCTGCCGATATTGACGTGGTACTTCTTAGGGTTCGTTCCAGTCTGGCGAATCAGGAGTATCGGTCAGCAATTATGCAACCTCGTTGTAGTCGGCGAAGACGGACACATACCGGAATTGCCGATTCGCCTCCTCCGTATGGTCTATTCGATAGTCGGTATTTTAAGCGGTGGAACGCTGGCTTATTTATCCTATTTCGGCGGACCCGCGGTTGGAATAGGTTTTTTGGACGCACTGTCGTCATATCGGGTCGTAACATTCTCCGGTTTAAGGGATTGTCAGCGGCATGGGCAACTAGTTCGCATTGCAGCATTGCCGCCTAAGCGAGCGAGCGACAATCAAGCTCAAACAAGAGAATTGCTTTGAGAGTATGTATCTCATTGAGTCCATGTTGGAGAATGCAGGAATGCCAAACTCGACAGAAAAATGAGAGCAACGATCCGAGATAATGCGCAATATAAAGATACTGACTAAAGGCGGATAGAGAGTTGCAGATACGAAGAGAAAGTCATGAGCGCGCGTTTCTGATTTCATTTTCTTGAATTGACATACGGAGTTGTCTGTGATGCGCTATAATACACGTTCCGAAATGTGTTAGAGTGTTGTCGAGCTAGGCGGCGGTTCGGAGTATTCTTCGCCGTTTAATTGGGGAACTATGTCTGTAGATCCTACTAATGAAAGTACGCAATTAGCAACTACGCGATCTTTGCGTAAGATTCGCGACCGCTTCGGCGAGATATTGATGGCTCAAGGCATAATCACTGAAGCGCAACTTGAAGAAGCCGTAAAGCTGCAAAAAGTTAAGCGCAAAAAACTTGGCAGCTTGCTGGTTGAGCTTAGTTACTGCAGTTCAGAGCAAGTTCAGCGCGCCTTGGCGATACAGCTCGGTGTAGATTTTGTCGATGTTAGGAGCATGGATTTTACGGATGAACAGCTAAGCCTTATAAACCCTAAGTTCATTACCGCTCATAACGTGCTTCCATACCGAAGACAGAGCAATCGTCTATATGTGATAATGTCCGATCCGTTGGACTATTCAGTTATCCAAAGTTTAGAACTCGCTACCGACGCAATAATTCAACCTCTCATTGGCGTAGACGAAGATATCAAAAAAGTCATCTATGAACATTACGGTGCTAAACAGACCGCTCAACAGCTCATCGCCGATCTGGAAGAAGCTCAAGATAAGGTTAAAGATGAAGAAGAAGCCGATGTCAATGACGCACCCGTAGTGAAACTCGTAAATTCCATTTTAGAAAACGCGATTCGCGAAAAAGCGAGCGATATTCATATCGAGCCTGAAGAAAAACAAACAATCGTTCGTCTTAGAATCGACGGCAAACTTCACAGAACGATGCACATTCCGCGACAAGTTCAAAAAGCTGTTATAAGCCGCCTTAAAATTATGGGGCGATTAGACATAGCTGAAAAGCGCATACCTCAAGACGGCAAAATCAAAACGAATCTTGACGGGCGCCCAATTGATATCCGTGTCAGCACTCTTCCAACTGTTTGGGGCGAGAAGATGGTCATGCGTATTCTCGACCAATCAGCGGCTCTTGTTCCTCTTGAGAAACTTGGATTTCGAGAGGATGAAAGATCGTTGATCGACCAGCTAATAGACCGTCCAAACGGCATAATTTTAGTATGCGGACCTACGGGAAGCGGTAAATCTACTACGCTGTACAGTGTATTGTCGAAAGTCAGCAAACCGGACGTCAACATCACTACAGTCGAAGATCCTGTCGAATATCAGATGCAGGGAATCAATCAGGTAAACACAAATCCGAAAGCGGGAATGACATTTGCAAGCGTGCTCCGAAGTCTATTGCGTCAGGACCCGGACATCATAATGGTCGGCGAAATACGCGATAAAGAAACCGCAGAAATAGCCGTTCAGGCATCGCTGACAGGTCACTTAGTAATCAGCACAATCCACACAAACGACGCCCCGAGCACTATTTCGAGGCTTTTCCATATGGGACTAGAACCGTTCGCCGTAAGCGCCGCTCTCGTAGGTGTAATCGCGCAGCGCTTATTAAGACGCATTTGTGAGGATTGCAAACGACCTGTGGAATTGACGGCTGAACAGGCAAAATTATTAGAGCCTTACTTTCGAACTGCTGGACGCCCGTCAAGCTTGTATAAGGGAGCGGGTTGCAAAATTTGTCACGACACAGGCTATAAGGGCCGCGTCGGAATTTACGAAATTATGCTCGTAACGCCTGAACTTCGCGAGTTGATTGTCAACAGGGCACACACCGACCAGATTCGCGATGTTGCAATGAAACATGGCATGTTTCGTTTGTACGATAGCGGTATGCATAAAGTTCTTGCAGGCACCACGACAATCGAGGAAGTTTTTAGAGTCACACATTCAGACTAATCAGCATGACTTGTTGGAGTGAATAATGGCAAAAGAGTATTTTGTTGACGATTTGTTGTTTCAAATGTCGAAACTGGGCGCAAGCGACCTGCACCTAACCACAGGCGTGCCGCCGATGGTGAGAGTTTCCGGAGACCTACAGAAAATGGGCGACGAGATTCTCACTCCTAAAGCGCTTAAAATGCTCGTTTATAGCATAATAAACGAACAGCAGATTAGACGTTTCGAGAACGATAAGGAGCTTGATTTCGCATACAGCATTTCCGGATTGGGCCGCTTTCGCGTTAACATATTTTATCAACGCGACAGCACCGCCGCGGTTATGCGCGCTATTTCGAGCGAAATCAAATCCGTCGAACAACTAGGCATACCTCAAGTGACGCGCGATCTTGCGTTGCTGCCGCGCGGTCTGTTCCTCGTTACAGGACCAACCGGCAGCGGTAAATCGACGACACTCGCTGCACTAATCGACCATATCAATCAGGTTCGCAAATCGCACATCATAACGATTGAAGACCCAATCGAGTACCTGCACAAACACAAAAACTGCGTTGTCAATCAGCGCGAAGTGGGAAGTGATACGCATGGATTCGCGGAAGCTTTGAAGCGTGTTTTACGTCAAGACCCGGACGTCATTCTCCTTGGCGAAATGCGCGACCTCGAAACGATATCCACGGCGATAACCGCCGCCGAAACAGGTCATATGGTATTCGCTACTTTGCACACAATCGACGCCGCCCAAACCGTTGACAGAATGGTTGACGTATTCCCACCCACGCAACAAGAGCAGATCCGCATTCAGCTTGCAAACGCGCTTCAAGCCGTTTTGTGCCAGACGCTTTGCAAGAAAGTTACTGGGGGACGAGTTCCCGCCGTCGAGTTGATGATTGCGACGGGTGCTATTCGCGCTCTTGTTCGCGAGGGAAAGAGTCACCAGATTCATACAACGATCCAGATGTCGGCTAAACTGGGAATGATCACTATGGACCAGAGCCTCAAAGATTTGTTCAAACGGAACGTTATTTCTAAAGAAGAAGCGCTGTCAAAGGCGAGCAACCCGAACGAATTCCGCCAATTCATTATGGAGTAAGTTCTTTGGCATTAAGTTGATGTGCGATAAACAAAGCCTTAGTAATTTAGAGTTGAGGAAACTACTATGAGCGAATCGTTGTTCACGGAAATTTTCGATTTGATGGATACCGCCGTTTACATTGTGACAGCCGACGATGGCGAGAGAAAAGGCGGTTGCACAGTCGTTTGGGTATCGCGGGCGAGTTTCGAGCCGTCGTATGTCGCAGTTTTCGTGGCGCCCAAGCGCTATACGCACGACATCATCGCAAAAGCGCAGCACTTCTGTTTGAATATTGTCGGCGAAAACCGCTTAGACCTCGCAAAAAGTTTCGGAATGAGAAGCTCATACGACGTTGATAAATTCGCGAACCTGCGGTTTAACGAATCAAAAAGCGGCGCGCCTATTTTGCAAGAAGCTTGCGCATATCTCGATTGCAAACTCGTTCAGGAATTCACGGTAGGCGACCACACATGTTTCATCGGCGAAGTTCTTGCTGCTGAAAAACTTAGCATGGAAAAACCGCTGCTATACGAACATTCGGACTATTATACGAAGGAAGCCGAAATAAAAAGTGCGGAAACTAATTCACAGATGTAGTGCAATTAGCAGCTATTTGACAGGCTTACAATCAAAAAATACGGTAAAATCAAGAACCGCGCAAGCGGTTTTGATATGACTATTCTCTATCCACAAGCGCTTTGGCTGCTACTGCTAGCTATACCGATCGTACACTGGGCGAGGACGAGCTTCTCGCATTTATCCAGTTTCCAACGCGTTTTGTCGTTAGTTTTACGTTTGGTCATTCTCGTTCTTCTTGTGTTAGCGCTTGCAGGCATCAGGTTCAGCCGTAAAGCCGATACGCTTGGTGTGATGTTCGTCGTTGACGTTTCCGACAGTATTCCAGCCGACATGGCGGAAAGTGCGCTCGAACAGGTTGCGGAAACCATCGGCTCGAAGTCGAAAGACGATTTAGTTGGACTTGTGCTTGTTGGACGGAACGGAACGATGGAACTTTTTCCGTCGGTGGCGGTGGCGCGGGGGCAGTTTACCGCGCTCGATACGGTTGTCGAACGCAGTTTCACAAATCTAGCGGACGGGTTGAAGCTTGCCGCTTCGGCATTGCCGCCAGGCGTTCAAAAGCGTGTAGTACTCATAAGCGACGGAGCGGAAAATCTTGGAGACGTTATAGGCGAAGCTAATTCGGCGGTCGAAAGCGGCGTCGAACTTGTTACCATTCCGCTATCGCCAAAGTTTGATGATGAAGCACAAGTAGATATGCTCTATGTTCCGTCAAGCGTCGGCGAAGGCGAAACCGCCGGACTGCGCATGGTTTTTTCATCGACGCGCAAACAAAATGCACGCGTTCTGCTGCTTGTTGACGGCGAGTATTTCGGCGAAAGCAAGGTTGAACTTAACGAAGGCAAGAACTCGTTCGCATATCCCGTCGCAGGCTTAAAACCCGGTTTTCACAGCATTTCAGTTGCCATCGAACCCGAGCACGACACAACTTTCGAGAACAATCGATCGTTTGCTTTCACGCGCGTGGCGGGGCGCGCCGGGATACTCATTGCAAGTGACGACGCGAACGACACCGCTGCTTTGGACGCTACTCTCGATGCATACGATATAGACGCTTACCGAGCAACCTCGCAGTCGCTCCCTCTAAGTCTACCCGAATGGTTGTCTTACGACACGGTGATTCTTTCGGGTGTGCCGGCGCATAGATTGAGCGAGCCGCAGATGGACCAGATTGCTTCCGCCTCTCACAGCTTCGGGCATGGTTTGATAATGATCGGCGGCGAGAGCAGTTTCGGTCCCGGCGGTTATTACAAGACGAAAATCGAAGAAGCGCTGCCCGTAACTATGGATTTCAAGCGTCATGCTGTGTCGCCGAACATGGCGATTATGCTTCTCGTCGATTCAAGCGGCTCAATGGGAATAACTTTTAACGGTTATGAAAAAATCGCGCTCGCGCGCGAGGCTTGCATTAACGTTGTCGAGTTGAGCGAGCCAAACGACTACTACGGCGTCATAACATTCGACAGCATGCCGAAATGGGTCGTGAAACCGCAGAAGAATCTCGACCGAAACGGCGCAATTGCGCAGATTCGCCGTATCGTTGCAGGAGGCGGCACCGAAATCTACCCCGCAATGGTGGCGGCGGAAAAGGCGCTTGCCGAAATAGATGCAAAAGTTAAACACGTAATTATTCTGTCTGACGGAATAACGGCACCGGGCGATTTCGGCGATATTTCACAGAAACTCGTCGACGGCGGCGCAACAATAACAACCGTCGGCGTTGGCGACGATGCGGATTTGAGTTTTCTTCAATATATTGCGGAAATCGGCAACGGCAACTCGTATTTCACGAACGATCCATACGACCTTCCGCGTATTTTCACGCGCGAAACGTTTATGGCAAACAAAGGCACGATTGTCGAAACCGAATTCGTCCCACTTAAAACGAGCGACAATGCACTCGTCGAAGGCATCGACTGGACTAATTCACCGCCGCTAATGGGTTACGTTGCGACGAGCGACAAACCGACCGCCGAATCGCCGCTTCGCGCCCCCACCGGCGATCCCGTGTTTTCTATCTGGCGGTATGGACTTGGGAGAACTGCGGCTTTTACAAGCGATGCCAAGAACCGCTGGGCAGCGCACTGGCTGTCGTGGGACGGTTACGAGAAATTTTGGACATCGCTAGTGCGCGCGACTAGCGCAACCGCCGAGTCGCAGGGTTATCGCACGCGCGTTGATATGGACGGCGATCGCGGCGTTGTACTTATGGAAGTGTCGAATGAACTGGGCGGCTCAACCGAACTCACGCAAGTAGAAGCGCACGTTTCCGATCCCGAAATGAACCAAACTGTCGTCACGATGCGTCAAATCGGCGTTGGCAAATACGAAGGCGAATTCCCCGTCGCTGACAACGGCACGTATATGGTGAACGTCGTAGCGTCAACGCCGGATGGGCTTGCGCAAGCATCCGCTGGGCTCGCTGTGAGCTACTCGCCGGAATACAAACGGCTCGGCGCGGATCAGTTCGTGTTGTCACAGTTGAAAGCGTTGAGCAAGCCGCTTGAGTTAACGGGCGAAAGCCTATTCAAAACGGATAGAATTCCGCAGGTTCAGCACAATCCTGCTTGGGAGTTAATGGTTCTTGTCGCCTTGTACCTTTGGCTTCTCGATATCGCCGTGCGCAGAATGATGTGGAGCCGCGAGTATTTCGGTATGGCGGCGGACTCATGGGACGAATATATGGAACGAGTGCGCGCGTCTCGCGTTAGGCGCGGGCTGATTCGGGATAACATATCGCTTGGCAGGCTCGTCGAGCGCAGCCGCTCGGTCCGATCGCAAATCGAAACGGGCGATAATCAAGACGCAGCTAAAACCTCGATAAAATCTCGCGACACCGCTGCGATAGACGGCGCATCGGAAACGTCGGCTAAAGCCGACGGCAGCGCTCTGAACGAACACAGAATAGCTTGGGGGCGAACAACGCCTGAATCGGTTAAGGATACCGAAACAAGCAAAGACGAAGCTGTCAAACCCGCCGATGCGCCCGCGAGCTACAGCATACGCGCACGTGAACGAGTGTCTAAACTCGCCGACTTGCACAGAAAAGACGAAGATAAGAAGTAATAAACTTACAACTGCCATAACCGGTTTCACGAATACTTGATGCTCGAAGAGCTCACAAGAAAATTCCACTTTACAATGCAGTAAACACCATTTGCGGGTATCATTAATTGGCGATTTATACGCCGATTGAGGTTTTCAGCGATGTCGAAGGCAGCTGACGAGACGAAATTTGATTGTGTGGAGATGAAGCATCGGGCTGCCGAGGCTATATACGAATGCATTAAAGACATGACGCCCGATGAAGAAATTGCATACTGGAAAAAGGTCGCCGACGATTTCTTGCGCGAGCGCAACAACGACGCCAACGGTTACGACGCACCAACTCTCGCCGATGCGCCCGCGAGCTACAGCATACGCGCACGTGAACGAGTGTCCAAACTCGCCGACTTGCACAGAAAAGACGATGATAAGAAGTAGTCTTGCGAGCGGAAAAGTTATGCGAATCCGTAAACACTGTTTTGAATGCAGCAAGATGCGAGCGGCAGCTATTCAAACTCAACGACGCAGAAGTTGTATGTATCTTTACTTAATCGGGAAGCCGCCGGCGTTATCAATAGCTTTATCAACGTCTCGCATCAGTTCTATTGTACGCTCAATCGCACGAACGACTTTTCGGTAATGTTCAATGTCATCAAATTGTAGCTTGCGACCGCGTCGGTCTTTCAGCCACTTTTCGCAAACCTGATAGCCGCCGATATGGAAATTCCACACTTCCGGCGACACCCCCGCGAAATACTGCCCTTCGTGTCTAAACTGCATGTATTGACTGATATACACGCGCCCAGTTGATACATCGTCCTTCGGATTGAGTCCCGGTACACCCGGCGCGAAATACTTCGGCATACCTTTTTCTACTTCGTTGTCGCCCTTTATCGGATACGAAGTTTTCAACTTCATTGCTGCCTTCAGCTCATTCGCTTCAAGCAGGTGATACGACACAAGCTCACCGCCCAACGCGGCAAGTTTCGCAAATAGCTTTGCATAGCTCGTAATCGGTATGCGCGGAAAATCCATCTTCAGGAATTCGGCGTAACGCGTGCGGTATGTCGGCGAATGTAAAGTCGCATAGATGTAGTTAAACAGGTCTTCCGCCCCGAATGTCTTTTTCAAATCGCCCTTCCCGTCTTCGATGAATTTGAGTTTGAGTCTTTGAGCTATGTCTTTAATGAACTTCGTATCATAATTTGGACGCTTAACCTGCTCTCCGTTCTCTTGCGAGTATAGGTAAAGTGGATGTATATTTGACACAGAAACTGCCAAAGTTATACAATGGCAATCTACTAGTTTATCGCTTACAAATACAGGCAGATTTCCTGATTTTTCTGACTGCCTTGATAAGACAATACCAATATTTTGACCTTCACACATATGAAGCAATACATCGCGAGGTAGCTCCATGAATATTTTAGAGTAAAGCGCAAGGCGATTATCGAATACTCTATATGAAACACCCTTGACGAAATTCGAGAATTCTTTCCTGCTATTTATCACCTCTTGGCGTTTTTCATGTAGCTTCCAATCGCGAGTGTCCGGAAGTGTAAACCGCTCACGAATATATTCATCCGTATGTCCCGGATTACTGAATTTGTCGAATCTAAATTTAAGCTCGTCTTCCGTAAATGCGATTGCGAAATGGTCTCGATGCGTCTTTATACCGGTCGAATTGACTGGCATAA
>CAZRQJ010000085.1:0-9814 GCA_964602075.1 uncultured Planctomycetia bacterium | reverse complement strand
CGGCTCCAACCCACGTTCCCGTAAAATTCACGTTAGTTAAATCGGAATCGGTTATAGTTATCTTTATCTCTTTCGGCTCGATTACCCACTTAAGCTTCGCCGCACTTACCGAGTAATCGCCTGTTGGAATGTCGGAAACCGACCAGAATCCGCTTGAATCGGTTACCGCGGTGACAAGCGATTCGCCGCGTACAGCGATTTTGGTGCCTCCTAAGCCTTTGGATGTATCGTCAGTAACGTATCCCGATATCGAATAGTTGTCGCTGCCGGGTTTCTCGCCAATAATATGCGATGTTCCATCCGCACAACACACGTAAATTGAGCCGTTGTTCAGAATTACCGGATTGCCGACTACCTTATCCGTCAGTTCGATTTTCCACCTGGCGGAACCGTCCGGATTGACCGCGTGCAAACACCTGTCGTCGCTTCCGACATAGACGACGCCTTCGGTGTCAATTACCGGACATGCATTTGCATGGCAGTTGACCGGATATTTCCAGACAAGTTCACCTGTGGAAGTGAGTTTTACGAGATAATTGTAATCGGCGATATAAATCTCACCGCTTGCGCCTATCGCGGGATCGTGCGGATCGATGGTAAGGTCATCGTACTTCCAAGTGAGCGTGCCATCATGACTGACCGCGGCAATGGAGCCGAAGCTGTTGTTGACAAAAATCGTGCCGTCTATTCCGACCGCTGGATTGCCAATATCAATTCCACCCAACTGCAGTTGCCACTTTACTTTTCCATTCGGCTCTATCGCGTACAGGTAACCGTAACCTCCGGCTGCGTATATAACGCCGTCGCGCGACGTCGCCGTTGTTCCATGCAAGCCTGACACTTCGCTTGTCCATTCAAACTCACCGTCGGGTGAAATCGAAGTGAGTGTATCGCTGATGACGTAAATGGAACCGTCTCCCGTCAGGCATGGCGCGCTTTCGTTGTACACGGAAAGATAGTAAGTCCACTCGACACCGCCTGTGCTGTTTACAGCATAAAGAACGGCCTCGTCGGTAAGAAAGTAAACAGTCCCGTTTTCCGCGACTGCCGGCGTTTCGTATGCTGTACCTGTAGTCGGTATCTGCCAGAGCGGGTCGCCTTCGGACGTCATCGCTAAAAATTTTGATGGGTAAACTCCGAAATGCAAATTCCCGTCGTCATCAAGTGCAGGAGTGGGATATGTGGCAGGTATATTCGAGCCATCTTGTTCAACTCCTGTTTTCTCCGACCATAGGATGGATGCAGATTTGGGTCCTATCATTGCGCTTCTGTGCGTATGCCCCTCGTTTCCGCCGTACATCCACCATGAATCTCTTTGACTCGCTGCCGTACGGTAGTGATAGGTTTTTTGAGCGAAAGATGATTCATCGGCTTCACCGTAATACGACACTGGGACAACGCGAATGACATATTCGCCTTCATCAGTTATGGGTAATGGCAATTCATACTCGTTTAGCACGGGGGATTTGTAGGTTACGCGCCGCGCAATAGAAGGCATCGTATCACCCACAATCTGATAATCGATTGCATCTTCTCCCGTTTTCGTTCCAATGTAAACATTCCAGCCGTCAAGGCGTGTCAGGTAATTTGCTGCAATCGGAGTTATGTCGGATATGCCAATCTCCCCGGATTCGTCACCGTCCACGACTTCGAGAATAGAACCTGCTGTTATGCCGAAATATTCAACGATCAAAGAAATGTCGTTAATATCTACTTCACCGCTCTGATCGTAATCGCCGCATAGTCGCTGTATGAACGTAACCTTTGGCATCCCGTTTGTATAATCCCAAAGAACATTCAGATCAAGAGGGGAATTCTCCTTTCCCTTCATCATCTTGCCCGTAGTTACAGATTTTTCGGTTAAATCAAAGACATGATGCTCTTCAGGGATTTCGTGTATTTCTTCCAACTGCCGTATCAGTTCCAACCGCAACCGCTCGAACACCAGCGGGTCGAAATCGGCGTTGTTCGTCAATTCTGCAGGCGGGTTGTATGCTCGCGCTTCTTCAATTGCCTGTTCGATGGATAAGGTTCTTCCAGTGGTATCGTACGTTTTGGGCGGACACGCAGGTTCGTCCCAGCCATAGGTGTTTTTCACACCATGACCGCACGAAACGCACGCGAGCAGGAATGCAATGACGGGAACGGATAAAGCGGTTTTCCGGAAATCTTTTCTAAAATTAATAATGCCAACGCAAAACATGGGATGCCTCCCGCAACGCGTTGGGGTGCAAAACTTATGGGTTGTTTTGCAAAATCTCGACTTGATGTCAATAGAATTCTACTACCTTTTCTGGAGAATAGCAGCAGCCAAATGTTAAATCTTGTAATAAGCCATGATCTTTGCTGTCGCAAGCCTAAACACGAGATTTTTTTGATTAGATGTTTCGAGACATTCACAAATCTATCGCTACACGGTTACAACAACCTTTTCACCCACTGAAGTAGGTTCGGGTATCGGTAGTCCGTCTTCGATAAGTCCTTCGAAATGAAATAGAAGCGCGTCGTGAAAATTAACAAGGGTTTCATCTCTTGTCTGTCCGGTCGATACGCACCCGGGAACGTCAGGCGAACAAGCCGCCCAATTATGTTCTGCTTTTTCGAGGATAACTAAATATTCAAGCACTCTATTTTCGCTCATTTTTCATTATACCCGCCAAAGTAACCAGTTGAGCAAACAGTTTATCAGATTATTGTTCTACCTGCTCGTGTTGGCGTGTTGTTTTGATTCGCCTGTATAATTCTTCCTTTATGAACAGACCGCAGAAAAATGGAACGGAAGACGCTAGTAATCAATACCGCGATCTTGGGCTAGCGATGAGCATTCCGTTTATGCTAGCGAGCGGCCCGATTATCGGCTGGCTTATCGGCAAATGGCTCGATGCGCGATTCGGCACAAACTGGTTGACTTTAACTATGCTTGCACTCGGTTTTATAGCGGGAGTGAGAAGCGTAATCAGAACTTTGCGCGAAGATTTGTATGTCCCACCGATTTTTCGTGATGCCAGCGTAAAAGGCGGATCAAATGGTACGTTTGCGATTCACGACGAAGGAGGTTTTATTGGCGAAGATAAATGCGATAAAACTAAAATTGACGCGCTAGAGGTGGACGGTGTCATCGTCGGTACAGTCAGTTATTCATCACGAAGGCGCGATGGCGCTATTGAGACACTTTGCGAAGATGATTGCGAAATTTTCACAAACGATTCGAAAGAGATGCAGTGTGACTCGCAGGTTGTATCAACCGAGAACTCAATAACAAGCGCTGAAATTATGAGCAATAAACTAGCGCAAAGAAAGCTGGTGACGCTTCCCAACATCATTGCAAGCGGCTTGTGGATTACTTTATTGCTTGCAGGTGTAATCGCGGTATTTATAGATACGGAGACTGCACTGGGACTTCTGGCTAGTGGATTGTGGAATCTTGTGAATTTTGCTACCCTCTGGCTCACGTTCAAAACGGCGTTTTCAAAGCATCCAATGCGAGTATTCTTTACTTTACCACTCGTTTGTATTAAAATACCGTTGCTTTACTCCTTGGTGGTTGCGCTTTACGCTCTTAAACTGTTCGATCCATTGGGGTTAACGCTCGGACTGCTGGCGCTTCCGGCAGTCATTTTATTCTTGGCTATACTCGATAATCGAAACTAATCAGGGAATGGAATGATTCCTTTTGTTTTATTGTACGAGCACAGACGCGAGATGGTTAGCGGAGCTGGCAAGCTTTCACTTGCAGGTGGTGAAGGCGCGCATCATATTCCGGAACTGCCAAGTTGGCTCGAAATTTTTAACGGGCTCGGTATCACACATATTGAAGGCGCGCAGCTTCTAGACATCAAGTTCATAGCTTATAGCTTTCTAGTCATGGTATTCATAATCGTCTGGATGACTATTGCCCGCAAAGGCATGGCGATCAAACCGACGAGCAAGATCTACATCGTGACGGAAATGTTTTTGGGCGGTTTGCGCGGTTTCTTCGGCGGCGTACTCGGTCACAAAGAAGTCGGCAAACACATCTGGCTCATTGGAACGCTATTCATCTATATCATGTGTATGAACCTTAACGGAATGGTTCCCGGCGGATTCGCGCCGTCGGCAAGTCTCGGAATGAACCTCGGTATGGCGGCGATAGTTTTCCTGTATGTACAGTACGTCAATTTTTCGAGAAACGGAGTACGCAAGTGGTTTCACCATATGCTGGGGAGTCCGAACGACGCTGTTACGTGGGGGTTATCGCCGCTGTTTTTCGTGCTTCACCTGCTTGAAGAGGTAATACGTCCCGTAAGCCTGTCACTACGACTTTTCGGAAACATACTCGGCAAAGACATTCTTCTCGGCGTGTTCATTGGGCTAATAACGATACCGGTCATTAGCTGGTTCAAGGTAATGATCCCGCTTCACTGGCCGTTTCTGTTCCTCGCTTTGCTTCTGTCTATCATTCAAGCGCTCATTTTCAGCATGTTGAGCGCTGTTTACATTCTGCTTGCTCTCCCGCATGGGGAAGAGCATCATTGATTTAGTTTTAGTTAAAAAAGTTGAGTCTTTAAGGAGCTTAACATGGGTGACCTGTATTTTATCGGTCTTGGAATCGCGGCGTTGGGATGCGGAATCGGCATCGGAATGGCAGTCAAAGGAGCTATGGAAGCGATGGGACGCCAGCCTTCAATTCAGCCGCAGCTTCAGACGTCAATGATTATTGGCGCGGCATTCATCGAAGCGTTGACGATTTACGCCCTCATCGCGACCTTCCTCGCAAATTAACGAACGTCTGAAGCTGTTTCGGTTCGTTCCCGCTTCTATTGGGAGGTCGCAATGGAGCTGTTGAGTGTAAATCAGTTTATTTGGCACTTTATCGCGTTCGCTCTGTTCGCGTTGGTACTCTACAAAGTCGCTTGGAAGCCAATTCTAGGCACAATCGACGCGCGTAAGAACGCTATAGATACATCGTTCAATGACATCGAACGCAAACAGTCTGAAGTGGCGCGCCTTCAAGAAGAGTACGAGATGAAACTGCGCGAGATACAAGAAGAGACGACGCGTCGCATTCAAGATGCAATCAAGCATGGCGAGGACATTGCGGCAGGCATCAAAGCCGATGCGGAAGCTACACGCGAAAAGATGCTTTTGAAAGCGAGCGCTGACATCGAGCGCGAGAAAGAGATTGCCGTCGCCGAGCTTAGAAATCAGGTTGTCGAACTTTCGTTCCTTATCAGCGAGAAGCTTCTAGGCGACCCGACGATTATGAATCTCGACACGCATCGAAGTCTGCTTGAGCAGTATCTGACAGAAGTGGAGGCGGTTCGATGAAAGAAAGACGCGTCGCAAAGCGATATGCAACCGCGCTTTTCCGTTTGTCCATCGAATTGGGTAAAATGGAAGAGATAGCTCTGCAGGCGCTTGCGCTTCGCGATATCTTCGAGGGAAAGGAACTGAAACGTTTCTTTACTCAACCGCAGATAAGCCGCTCCAAGAAAGCCGAATTTCTCGGAAAGAGTTTTCAAGGCAAGGTTCACCCGTCAGTGTTTAACCTGCTAACAATTCTTCTAAACAAGGGTCGCATTTCGATCGTTTCCGAAGTATTCGACTATTTCGATCTGTTATCCGACCGTTATCGCGGAATCGAGGAAGTGAGAGTTATTACAGCAGTACCGGTCGAAGACCAATTTGTGAGCCGGCTTATCGAACGCCTTCGAAAATTCAGCTCATTCCCCGATTTACGCGTTTCGACAGCCGTTGACGAGTCAATTCTCGGCGGCGCAAAAGTGTATCTCGGAAGACACACTGTTATAGATGGCTCACTTTCAACGCGCCTAACCGCGATGAGAGAAAAGCTTGTCGTATACAAAGACTACTGATCGCGTTCAGCTTGTCGTCTAATCATCGGCAGGCGGGTGTTTGGAAGTCTTAATAAATCAATGGAGAGATAAAGTGAGCATCAGACCTGAAGAAATATCCAGCATTCTAAAGGCTGAAATTGCGAGCTATCAAGACGAACTCGCTCTCGAAGATCGCGGCATAGTGCTGTCCGTCGGCGACGGTATCGCACATGTATATGGTCTCGAAAAGTGCATGGCGGCGGAGAAACTCGAATTTCCACACGGCGTAGCGGGAATCGCGCTCAACCTTGAAGAGGAAAATGTTGGCGTAGTCCTTATGGGTCACGACAATTTGATCAAAGAGGGCGACGAAGTGCGCCGCACCGGTGAAATCATTCAGGTTCCTGTAGGCGACGCAATAGTAGGCCGCGTAATCAACCCGCTTGGTGAGCCGCTCGACGGCAAAGGCGTCATAGTTACATCCGAAAAGCGCCCAATCGAGAAGCGCGCTGACGGTGTCGTCGAACGCCAGCCAGTTAAAGAACCCTTACAAACAGGCATTAAAGCAATCGACTCGATGATCCCAATCGGACGCGGCCAGCGCGAACTAATCATTGGCGACCGAGGAACGGGCAAAACAGCAATTGCCATCGATACGATAATCAACCAGCGCGATACCGACGTCCTATGTATATACGTTGCAATCGGGCAGAAAAGCTCGACTGTCGCACGCGTAATCGACCGCTTCCGCAAGGAAGGCGCAATGGACTACACAACCGTCGTTGTCGCAGGTGCAACCGACCCCGCTCCGCTTCAGTATATCGCGCCATATGCAGGATGCGCCATGGCGGAACACTTCCTTTATGCGGGTAAACACGTTCTTATCGTTTATGACGATTTAACGAAGCACGCACAAGCTTATCGTCAACTGTCGCTTTTACTCCGTCGTCCTCCGGGCCGCGAAGCCTATCCGGGCGACGTTTTCTACCTGCATTCGCGTCTTCTTGAACGGGCTATTAAACTTAAGCGAAGCGGCAGCATTACAGCGCTTCCAATTATCGAGACACAGGCGGGCGACGTATCAGCATATATTCCGACTAACGTTATCTCGATCACCGACGGGCAGATTTTCCTTGAGAGCGATTTGTTCTATCAAGGCGTTCGTCCTGCGGTAAACGTTGGTATATCAGTCTCGCGAGTAGGCGGTAACGCGCAGACGCGTATGATGAAGAAGTTTGCCGGCTCATTAAGACTCGACCTCGCGCAATATCGTGAGCTGGCAGCATTCGCACAGTTCGGCAGCGATTTAGACAAGGCTACGCAGGCGAAACTAACGCGCGGCGAGCGCATGGTCGAGCTGCTGAAGCAAGGGCAGTACAAGCCTGTTCCTGTCGCCGAGCAGGTTGCATTCATATACGCTGGTGCGGAAGGTCACTTAGACAGCCTGCCAGTCAAAGATGTGCAGCGTTATGGCATTGAGTTAGTCGAGTTCATACACGAGAAACATCCATTGTGTTTTCAGCTTTTCAAGGAGTTGATAGTTCTTGAAAGCAACGAAAGATCTCTAACCGACAAGTTCGAGCTTTATCACGAGGAATTTGAAAAAGGCGACACTACATCCAAAGCGAAAGCAGATGCAGTCAAAGCGGAAATCGACGATAACTCAAAAGTAGTCAAAGAAAAGATGGATGCGCTATTAGCAAAACTATTCGGAGTTTGCATAGAGTTCAAGACCGTATTTGTTCCATCCGAGGATAACTAATCTTGTTTTATGAGAGTGACTAATGACCGATAATCAGATGAACATGGAGCGTTTAGTTGGCAAGCAGGTTCTTTTGATCCTGCAGCCCGATGCATTTAAGGCGCTTGACATAGACGGTGTAACCGGTCCGCGCTTCTATGCAAATGTCAGCGGATTCGACGGATTCGGATTGTGGATAGAAGATTCAGATTTTACGATTACGCCATCATACGATTCAAACGGTGAAATCATCCCTGCGGTTCAACGCAAGGTTGAAACGCATCGTGCGCATTTTTTGATTCTCTGGAGTTACATTCAATCAATTATTCACTTTCCTGAAAGACCGGGTCTGCCATCGCTGGCGCAAGAAGATGGACGGATCGGATTCATTCCGCGCCGTGAATCCTCTACTTAGTAAGGCAAGTAAGTGGGAAATACACTAAGAGACATTAAGCGTAGAATCAGAAGCGTAACAAGTACGCAGCAGATAACACGCGCAATGAAGATGGTTGCTGCTTCGAAGTTCAGACGCGCCGAAGAAAAAGTAGAACATGCAAAACGTTTTTTGCTGCGCATTGACGCCATAATTCAAAAACTCGCCCCATTTTTCAGTAAGGTGGATCACCCTTACTTAAACCCGCCTGCGTTGGAATTGGGAGAAGATAATGAAAAACGTGCGATGGTTATCCTGTTTACCAGCGATCGCGGGCTTTGTGGAGCGTTCAATAACCATTTGATTAAAAAGGCAAACGAAGTGATAGTTCAACTGCAAAAAAATGGGTTTACCGTTGACCTGTTTGCAGTCGGCAAGAAAGGGCGCGATTTCTTCAGAAAGCGCGGCATCAACATTAATAGATTTTTTGAGAACCCACGCGAAGGTCCAGGCTGGAGTCTTGTCCGCTCGCTCGAACGTCTTATAGATATTCCATACCGCAATGGCGAATACGAAGAAGTTCATTTGATTTACGCGAACTTCGAGAGTGTCGTCAAATATATTCCAACGAGCTTGAAACTCCTGCCGGTTGAACTGCCTTCGGAAGAGAGCATACCGGCTGAATTCGAGAACGTTATTCTCGAACCGCCGTCAGAAGAGCTCGTCGCGCATGCGCTCGACAACTATCTTGACGCCGAAATTCTATGTGCGTTATTGATTAACTACGCGAGCGAGAACGCCGCCCGAATGGTAGCGATGGACAACGCCACTACCGCTGCGGGTGATATGATCGACGCGCTTACTCTTGAGTACAACAAAGCGCGCCAAAGCGCGATAACGAAGGAACTCCTCGATATCGTGGGCGGCGCGGAAGCGATGAAATAGAAGGGTGTAAGTATGTACGAAACTGCAACAAGTGACGTTTCAAAATCCTATTCGAGCAACGTTAAAGGACGAATCGTCCAGATTATCGGTCCGACACTGGATGTCGAATTTGAAGAAGGGCAACTACCCGAAATCTTCTTCGCTCTCGAAGTGGTTAACCCGCAAACGGGTCAACTTATTGTAAGCGAAGTCGCTCAACATCTTGGCAACAATATCGTGCGCGCTATTTCAATGACCTCAACCGACGGGCTTGTTCGCGGCATGGAAGTCGTAAATACGGGTAAAGGCATTTCGGTGCCAGTCGGCAAGGGCTGCCTCGGAAGATTGTTGAACGTTATCGGCGAGCCAATCGACCAGATTGGAGAATTAGATATCACCGAACACTGGGCAATTCATAGAGATCCTCCATCGCTCGCTGACCAGAATGTCGAAATCGAAGTCCTTGAAACTGGGTTGAAAGTTGTCGACCTGCTTGCGCCATATCTCAAGGGCGGTAAGATAGGGTTGTTCGGCGGGGCGGGCGTTGGTAAGACAGTTCTCATTCAAGAGCTTATACGCAACATCGCGACCGAGCATAGCGGTTACTCTGTATTCGGCGGAGTAGGCGAACGCACACGCGAGGGTAACGACCTTTGGCGCGAAATGAAGGAATCCGGTGTTCTAAAAAATACTGTTATGGTGTTTGGACAGATGAACGAACCGCCCGGAGCGCGCTTGCGCGTCGGTCTCTCTGCGCTAACTATGTCGGAATATTTCCGCGATCGCGAAGGTTTGGACGTGCTTCTCTTTATCGACAATATTTTCCGATTCGTTCAAGCGGGAAGCGAGGTTTCAGCTCTTCTCGGCCGTCTTCCTAGCGCGGTTGGCTATCAGCCGTCCTTAGCAACTGAAATGGGCGAACTTCAAGAACGCATTACTTCTACCAAGAACGGTTCCGTT
>CAZRQJ010000084.1:0-9923 GCA_964602075.1 uncultured Planctomycetia bacterium | reverse complement strand
TTAGTAGTGGTGGCCGTCCCAATTTGCACATTTGCATACGATACGTTTAAGCGTGCAAAAAAGGACGAATTAATGCCCGTTATTGCACCGGTTTGCGCGTGGATAGCGTTTCTTCCGCCTGTTATAGCAGCGATACTGATGTACGTCACGCAGAATCCGCAGCTTTTGAGCCGCCGATATTTAATCCCAAGCGGAATAGCGTTTTTGGTTGTATGGGCGCACGGGTGTTTAAAGATAAAGCAGAAATCTATTCGACTTGCGTTTATTCTAGCTGTCGTGATGTTTAACTTAATGGGTCTGTACGCTGTTCTCTTCATTCAATCGCCTCCCGACTGGAAAACAGCAGCAGAAACTATGCAGCCTTCACGCGGTGAGTCGGTTTGGGTGATATCGCGTGAGGCGACAGTCAACCTTGTGGTGAACGAGTCGGGGTGCTTAGCGACATACTTCCCCGAAAATCTGCCATCCGATTTTCGCCATTATACTGTAAGCCTTGAAGGTCCGTCTCCGCAAGTGTTTGCTTTATCGAAACTAGTATCCCGAATGAGCGAACGTACAATAGCTGGATTTTCGCGTTACTACCCACCGCATATTTCAATGTCCGAATTCCAAGCGCTTGTCGAGCTTGCCGGCGATGAGACTACGTCATTATTAGTTAGATCGCCTAGCTCGCTTCCAGATAAGCTATACGTAGCATACCCATCAGCGGTGTACATACCTCCAACCGCTGAAGAAGATATGGGAAAGATATTGATTAGCCATTTCAACTTTGAGCAGAGAGAAAGAATTGGTGGAATAACGCTCGATTTATGGCTTCGTAAGTAACCTAAGTGTAATTGTTGATAAATCTGATATTGACAGGAGAATGAGATTGAGTTCAGATATTTCCAAAATTGACATTGTAAATCAAGCGATGAGGGGCGAGCGTGCAGCGCGCATCCCGTTTTCATGCTGGTATCACTTTGGATTGCACCACGAATCAGGTGAGAAGCATGCCGAAAATGAGCTTAACTTCTACCGCCATTACGACCTCGATTTTTTGAAACTGATGGATGATTACGGCTATCCATTCCCTGAAGGTTTCGACTGGTTTCGCACCGTCGATGACTATGAAAAATTGATCGATGTAAAAGACGCCGCCGATTACGAGGGTTTCCGCCGCCAGCTTGAATGTGTGAAAATCGTCGCACGAGAACTACAAGACGAAGCATATTTTGTCAACACAATATTCAGCCCATTTACTTGGATTCGTAATTATGGAATCGGTTCGTGGCGCAAGGTAATGCACGAACATAGCGAGAGTTTTCTATATGCGATGGATGTTGTTTGTCGTAACCTCGAAAAATACGTCGTCGAGCTTGCGAATGCGGGAGTAAGCGGGATTTTCTACTCACAACCCGCAGCCGAGCCAGGATTTGCGACACGAGACGAGTTTCGCGAACTGCTCAAACCGTTTGATCTACGCATATTAAATGCTGTAAAAGACCTGCCGTTCAACATACTTCACGCGCACGGAAACGGGGTTTATATGGATGAGTTTTTTTGTTATCCCGTTAAAGTCGTGAACTGGTCGGATCGTTTCAACAGCAATCCGACGCTTGCAGATGTGCGCGCAGCAAACCCCGAATGGTGTTTGATGGGAGGAATAAATGAAGCGATCGCAAAAGAGTCCGACCCGTGTGCGATAGAAGCTGAAATCGACGACGCCTATGCGCAGCTTGACGGCAGAGGTTTCATCTGCGCTCCCGGATGCAGTTTGAAAACGAACATTTGGGAATCACATATTTGGCGTATGAGAGGAAGGACAAGATGTTTGTAGCGTATTATTAGCAGTTTAAGTTTCGGTTGTGTTGCATCTAATTAGATTTCAACGACAACGGACAAGGCAGGATGGAAGTCGCTATGTTCAATATTATGTTTGCGTGTCAACTAAAGAAAGATCGGCGCAAAATCCGCGCTCCGCTCATAACAATGCTAAACTGGTAACTTCATGGATATGTCGAACGACGATATGAGGATTACGGTCGGAGCGCCGCGCCCGGAGGATTACGCGCAACAGACACTGCGTCCGCGTACGCTTGCCGATTATATCGGGCAGGATCACGTGCGAGAAAACCTGCGCGTTATGATGGACGCTGCGAAGACGCGCGGCGACGTGCTTGAACATGTGCTGTTTTCTGGACCGCCCGGACTCGGTAAGACGACGATGGCGCATATAATCGCGAACGAAATGAGCGCTGAATTAACGACGACTAGCGGGCCAGCGCTCGAAAGAAGCGGCGATCTTGTGAGCATACTCACAGGTTTATCACGCGGCGATGTGTTGTTCATTGATGAGATTCACCGAATGAACCGTGTAGTGGAAGAAACTCTATACCCGGCGATGGAGGATTTCAGTGTCGATATAGTGCTTGGCAAGGGACCCGGCGCTAAAAGCATAAGGCTGACGCTCGAGCCGTTTACGCTCGTAGGCGCGACGACACGGAGCGGATTGCTGACTGCGCCGCTGCGCGAAAGATTCGGGGCGGTATATCATCTTGAGCTATATCCTGTTGATGCGTTAGTGAAGATAGTCCACAGAAGTGCGTCGATTATAGGTGTTATGATGACGGCGGATGCTGAAATTGTCGTTGCCAAACGCAGTCGCGGAACACCCAGAGTTGCAAACCGATTACTCAAGCGTGTACGTGACTTTGCCCAGGTGGAACAAGTTAACGAAGTGGACGACGATTTCGTCGATTGGTCTTTGGGTAAACTAGGCGTGGACGCGCTCGGACTTGACCGCATGGATCGCCGCATACTTGAATCTGTAGCGGTCAAGTTTGAGGGTGGTCCGGTAGGAATTGAAACTCTCGTTGCAGTGTTAGGCGAGGAAAGGGATACGCTTTCAGACGTGTACGAGCCATACCTGTTGCAAATTGGTTTTCTTGTTAAAACACCGAGGGGTAGAGTCGCAACGCGTGCTGCGTACGACTATTTAGGCGTGCAGTATCCGGACGACCTATCACAGAAGGCGCGGTTGACGGACGACGACTCGCCGAATCTGTTTATCGGCGACGAATAGCGCATTATGCGCGAAAGAGCAACGGTTTGTATAAACGTAGCGTTCAATCAACGTGTAATATGTAGTCTTGATTTAGGTGTAGTTTTATGCATGTATTCAGCAGGAAGTCGGTGCGAGTTGCAGTTATCTCAGTTACATTCGTAATACTTAGCTTAGCTATGTGCATTATTGCTACGTCATGTGGCGTGTCGCGCAAGTTAGTGGGTAGTCAACATATTGACGGTTACAACGAAGACGGTTTAAGAAAGATTTCCAACACTCACAGACTTCCATCGGGGATTACACTTGAAGATATTTACGATTACAGGCTGATCGTGCGCTTTAGGTCGGGAATTAAGTCCACAAGCGCTATGTCAACATACGATGCGCGCTCGGTTTCGCGTCTGCGAGATGTATATCTTAAAGCTTTTGACATCACTCTTACGTCCGTGAAAGTGACGGACCCATCACAATTTGAAAATGTTTATTCGCAGTTTACCTCCGACCCGAATGTTTACAGTGTGTACCCCGATTTGAAACGAACACCAAGTTTCATTCCAAACGATCCGAAATATAATTCAGGTCCAGTTGCAGAACGTCAGTTTCATCATAAAGTCGTCGGTGCAGAGAGAGCTTGGGACGTGACAGCAGGTAGCGAAGACGTCGTCGTAGCAATACTCGACACCGGTTGCGATATGAACCACCCGGACCTTGTCAATCAACTCTGGGTGAACGAAGGTGAAATACCCGGTAACGGCATTGATGACGACGGCAACGACTACATCGACGACGTGCACGGCTGGGACTTTTTTCAAGGCGATAACGATTCGAACGATGACTTTTCGGGAACTGGTTTCCACGGTACTTCAACAGCCGGACTTGCGGGAGCGCAAGGCAACAATAATGCAGGCGTCATGGGTTCCGCCGGTGGCAGAGGACTTCCGGGGCAGGAAGGCGTACGGTTGATGATCTTGCGCGTAGGCACAGATAGTTCAATCAGCTTGCTTGCCGAAGTTGAAGCTGTTGCGTATGCTGTTCTTAACGACGCTAAAGTTGTTAGTATGAGTTTCGGCGGTGAGTCTGGCGGAGAGAGCGAAGAACAGATAATGGATTTAGCTTGGCAGGCAGGAGCATTCATTGTTGCTGCTGGTGGAAATGTGGGTGCAGGTGCAGCCGGTCGCCTTGACTGGCCGGCGGCGTTTGATTCTGTAATGTGTGTAGGCGCAACGAACGCCGACGACACACATGCCAGTTATTCCAAAACTGGTGCTGAAATGGAAGTTGTCGCCCCAGGCACTAGCCTTGTAACTACGACTGGAACGGGTGAATACACACCGCAGGTGACCGGATACTTTACGGGTACAAGTGGTGCTACACCGATTGTTGCCGGACTTGCAGGGCTTCTGTTCAGCGCACATCCTAATTGGACAAACGTTCAAGTTAGACAAAAAATACAAAATACCGTCGTTGATTTAGGAGATTCCGGAGGAGATCCTCTTTTTGGATTTGGGCGTGTTGACTTCACAGCAGCGCTTGATGCGAAAGACGATCAGCAAACTATCCTGATTTATGATGCGCAAAACACCAAACTTCGGTGGAGTTATTCAAATATCGGCGATTACGACTTGTCCGGTGAAGTAGGCGTTTCCGACATTACTTCGATTGCACAAAATTTCGGAGCGATAACCAATGACGAATTAGGCAATGACACTTTGGAAAGCTGGATCGACGGCGACAAAAATGGAGAGGTAGGCGTAAGCGATATAACTGTAATCGCTAACTATTTTCTTAGAAGCGTAGATTACTATTCGATTCTAACATCCACTTTGCAAACGTCAGGATTTGTGGAAATCGGTCGAGTTCCTTTTGAAGCTGGTATCGATGCGCCTTTAGTGTTCGAGATAGACGTCCCGCTTGACGCATCAAACTTTGTTGCGATTCAACCTTTTAATCTCGACGGTGCGGCAAGCAATATGAGCAATGCTGTGTATGTAGGCTCCGGAGTCTAGTTGTTCTTTTGGAGGTTGTTATGGAACTTTTGTCGATTAAGTTAGTGAAGAAAGATAAAGGATTTGAACTATCACTCGAAAGCGACGATGATGAGATCTTGGATTATTGGGGCGCGCGGATTTTAGCGTTTGTCAGCGGTGAATGTACATGCGGCAGTTGTAATTGTGTATGCAATAACGACAGCAACAAAGTTTGTACGTGCGACGACAACGATAGTTACAATTAGTTTTTTTCAAAAGCGCGTTCGTTTCTTAGCATCGCGTTAATTATTGGGCGCACATATTTACAAACCAATATATTTAGGTTAAAATATCCAGCTCAAGTTATAAAGGCGCATTCTCGCGCATTTAGGCTTGTTAGTCTGTAAGTTCGTAGGATGGATTTTGATGGCGGTTAAAATCAGGTTATTCAGAGTTGGAAAGAGGAAGCAGGCGTACTACCGCGTCGTTGCTAAGGAACAACGCAGCCCGCGTCAGGGCGAATATTTGGAGAATCTCGGCTTCTACAATCCGACAACGGATCCCGAAGAAGTTACTCTCAATTCGGAGCGGGTGAAGCACTGGTTGACGAACGGAGCAATCCCAACCGATACGGCTGCTAGGCTTATCATCAAGCATACCGACATCGTTTTACCAGCGAAATTCATACCAAAGCCTAAGAGCAAGGTCAAAGGTAAGGGTAAGAGCGAGGGCGAGTCCTAATTCAGACCTTATGAATACCAACCTAAACTTTCAACAGGAGGACGGGCAGATGACGGATTACAAAGAGATGTTGGTAGCACTTGTCACTAAGATTGTTGACTACCCCGACCAAGTATCGGTTACCGAAGTGGAAGGTGAGCGTGCAGCCATTTTGGAGTTGAGAGTGCATGAGTCCGATGTCGGGAAAGTCATTGGACGCGAAGGACGTATTATCAACGCCCTTCGTACGCTTGTTAAGGCGGCTGCCGGTCGCGAAAACAAGCGAATCACGATCGAGCTACTTAGTTGATATGCTCGTAACATTGGGCTTTGTGCGCGCCGCGCATGGAGTTCGCGGTACATTGAAGTGTGCTTGTATCACGGATAGACCCGAGACGCTCGAAAGCTATCGATATGTGATTTTAAGCGACGACGTAACTGGCGAAGTTGTGAAGTTAGCGGTAGAGAGCGTAACGGTACGTTCAGCAGACTTTTTTCTACAGTTGCATGGCTTGTCTGAACGCACCAAGGCGGAGCGGTATAAGTCTTGGTACATAGATGTTCCGTCAAGTATCTTGGAACCGAGAGAGGAAGGCGATTATCTTCCATGGCAGCTCGAAGGTCTACGAGTTGTTAAAAGTGATGGAGCAGTAGTCGGCAAGGTGAAAGAACTTGTTTTTACACCTGCAAATCCGATTCTGGAAATTGACAATGGCGAGTCTTGTTTTTACGTCGTTTTTTCGATGGAACAAGTGCCAGTCGTCGATCTTGAAGCCGGACTTATCATCGTAGCCGATCACGTCGGAGAAGGATTTCAGTAGGAGAACGAGAATCGGTATGGAAATCGTTTTTCTAACCATCTTTCCCGATTTTACAAATACTGTCTTTAAGTTCGGTGTGGCTCGCAGAGCAGTAGACGCCGGTATCGTTAATGGTTGCAGCCTTGATCTGCGAGATTTTACAGACGACTCGTATAGAAGCATTGATGATGTGCCTTACGGTGGCGGTCCGGGCATGGTTTTGACCCCCGATCCGATTTGGCGAGCGATCGAGAGTCTTGATAAAGAAGGCGATGAAAAACCGTATGTCGTTTATACATCGCCTGCAGGGAAGAATTTCGATCAGAAAATTGCTGACGAGCTGGCGCAGAAAAAACGGGTAGTTTTTTTATGCGGTAGATACGAAGGCATCGATCAAAGGATAGTTGACAGTATTGTCGATCTTGAGTTGTCCATTGGCGAGTTTATCCTATCAGGAGGTGAGCTTGCTGCTATGGCAATCGTAGATGCGACGATTCGGCGGATTCCCGGCGTTCTAGGAAACGACGAGAGTCACGATTGTGAGAGTTTCAGGGATGGACTTCTTGAATATCCTCACTACACCAGACCAGAAAACTTTCGGGGTATGTCAGTGCCTAGTGAACTTTTGACCGGTGATCATGAAGCGATTGAGCGATTTAGGCGTCTTGAATCGTTGCGTGTTACTCGCAAAAAGAGACCAGATTTATGGAGAAAATACTGCGAGAGATATGCGGATTCAGAAAAGGACGTTTGAACATATTTTGGGTTGGTTGCGTCGAACAACGGACGGTGCTGTTTTTAATGCAGACCGTTTCTTTAGAGGAAATCAATGACTGAAGTAAAGAGACAAGAGTGGTATCACAAAATTAAGGTGTACGAAGAGACTCTCCTCAAGGATGAGGCTCCGAAAGTGCAACCCGGCGATATCGTGCGCGTACACGTTAACATTTACGAGCAAGCTCCCGGAACTGCCGCCGGTGTGAAAAAGATACATCGTATCGCCGCTAAAGGTAAAGAGCGCAAAGACTTGACCGTCGAACGTGTTCAGATTTTTGAAGGTACAGTGATTAGAGTGAGAGGTAAAGGGCTTTCTAAGACTGTGACCGTAAGAAAGCTGTCCAGCGGTATCGGTGTTGAGAAGACTTGGTTCATTCATTCAAGAAAAGTGTCGAAGATTGACGTTGTGCGTCATTCAAAGATTAGGCGCAGTAAGCTATATTTCCTTAGAAAGCGCGTGGGCAAAGCGACCGCTCTTAAGGAAAAACGCGTCCCTATAAGCAAGAGCAAGTAATGATAGGAATAAGAGCGAAGAAAGCGTTAGATAACCGTCCTAAGGTTGAGTTTTCGCCCAGCCGCATTCGCGCAAATGGCAAGTCGAGTTCCAATTTGCGCATCTCTTATCCGATAGTCTTAAAAGAGCAAGACAAAGTAACTATTAGTCGCGGCAGTTTTTGCGCGGACTCGGTTATCAGAGAAACCGTTCTCGATCCGGGAAAGCAGGAGTATTCTCTGACTATTCACAGCGCAAAACGCCCGGGAATATGTAAAATTTCGAGCGATAAAGGCGTTAAAAGCGAGCTTGCTTTCTTTCCGAGCCATTTTCAAGCTCTGTTTTTCGATTGGATTCCCACATTGATTACTGCTTTTTTAATCGCATTGTTTCTTCGCACATATGTTGTCGCAGCGTTTTATATTCCGAGTCGCTCGATGGAGCCAACACTTTTAGTTCATGATCGCTTGATCGCAGATAAGCTTTCATTTGTTCTTAAGTTCGACGAACTGGAACGGGGAGATATTGTGATATTTCGTCCTCCGCCTGAAGCTGGTGAAGGAAGCACACGAAAGGATTATATTAAGCGCGTAATAGGGCTTCCGGGCGACAAAGTGAAAGTCGAAGACGGAGAGGTATGGATTAACGGGGAACCTTTACAGGAAACATATATCGCCTCACCACCTTCATATTTTTACGAGGAAGTAGTCGTTCCAGATGAGAGTCTTTTCGTCTTAGGGGACAACAGAAACAACAGCAAGGATAGTCATAGTTGGGACTTTCTGCCAAGGAAAAACGTCATTGGACGTGCGCTTTTCATATTCTGGCCGCCGTCACGAATAGGTTCAATAGAATAGCGTCGGCAATAACTGGAGGGAAGTATGACACTTCTTCTTTCACGTAGCGATGTCGAATCTGTGCTCGATATGAAGGGCACAATCACCGTTCTCGAAAAGGCGTTTCAAGCTCTTTCGGACGGCAAAACAAAGATGCCCGTCCGTACCCCGCTCAAGGTTGAATCATCTGGCGGTTTGGCTTTGTTCATGCCCGCTATGCTTGAAGACCTTGCTTCGTTAGGCGCGAAGATTGTCACTGTTTATAAAAACAATCCAGAAAAATTCGGGATACCAAACGTTCTTGGAACTGTATCACTGCTCGATGTTGAAAGCGGGAATCCAATTTGTATTATGGAAGGCGGTTTCCTGACAGCGATGCGTACCGGCGGTGCAAGTGGAGTTGCAACGAAACATTTAGCTCGTAAAGACTCAAAAGTTCATGTATTGTTTGGTTCAGGGGTTCAGGCAAGAACTCAAGCATGGGCTGTCGCGGAATCTTGCAAGACGCTTACCGAATGCGTTGTGTTAAGTCTCGATACAAAGGATAAAAAAGCGGAATTTGCTGCTTGTGTTGAAGAGTTAACCGGCGTGAAAACTAGAGTCGGGGTCGAAGCAGAACATGAAGTTCGCAATGCCGATGTGCTGACTCTTGCAACAAGCGCAGCCGAGCCGATAATCAAGTTTGACTGGTTGAAAGAAGGCATCCATATAAACGGAATCGGTGCTCATACGCCGAACATGCGCGAGATCGACAGCGAAACTGTGGTTCGTTCACGTGTTATATGCGATCACACCGAGAGTTGCAAGGTTGAGGCTGGCGACTTGTTGATGCCAGCAGCCGAAGGAGTCTGGTCTTTCGACAAAGTCAGTGCGGAACTCGGCGAGGTGGTTTCAAGCAAGAAACAGGGCAGGGTAAGCGACAGCGATTACACTTTATTTAAGAGCGTCGGGCTTGCGATTCAAGATTTGAGCGTTGCTCGATTTGTGTATGACAAAGCGCGGGAACTGGGGAAAGGTGTTGAGTTTGCCTTCAGATAAACTAAGCGCACTTGGGAATACTAAGGATTGATCAACGCTAAAAGAGCGTCAATATCGCATTCAGCTTTCATAATGGCATTGTTCAAAGCTATGAGTTGATTATCGCCGAATCCTACCCTGAAAGATTGCTCGACGGCATCAGCTAAGTTCTCTCCTGTTAGAGAATCTGGATTTATTGAGGGCATGTTAAATATATCTGCTACTGCTTGAACTTTAGGATCATATGTGAGCGCAACGAATGGGCGC
>CAZRQJ010000083.1:0-9959 GCA_964602075.1 uncultured Planctomycetia bacterium | reverse complement strand
TTGTGACATTCTCGCCGGCGAGAGGATTATCAATGCTGAATTGAATTCCTGCGCCCAAGTTAGGAGGATTGACATCGCCGATAACTTCTATCGGGAAGAAAGCAAGGGCAGTATTACCCGCTGCATCGCCTACGACGACTGAAATGACGTAAAAGCCAGATTCGTCGATCGACCATGTTACGGAGTTGCCCGTTCCTGTAAACGCTCCGCCAGCACCGTTATCGCTCCAATTGTAAGTAAGATTTGCCGTTACGGCATCCGTCGCTACAATCGAAAACGTTACTACGTCCCCAGTATCGGGTGTACCGTTGCTAGCGGTGATTCCTGCCGATACATCGGGAGGAGTCGTATCGCCGTCATCGACCGGTGGAGGATTTACTCCTGGATCGTCGGCGCCCCAAGGGTCTCCCGCACGCGTTAGACGAGTTGAATCGTTACACGCGATGAGACCGGTTACAAAAAGTAACAAAATCAAAACCAAAAAAATATTTAACCTAACCACTTTCGCCTCCTGCAACTAATGTCTCCACTATCAAAACTGTGGAGCAGAAGTAATGTAATTTTAATTACAAGCTAAGCGAGTGTCAATTCCTAGAGCGATTCATGTAATATATTTATCAATATCGGATTACGAATACCGCGCTGCTGAATCTCAAGTCATATCCCTAAAAAATCCTTGTGAAACTAAACGCTAACTTGTACAAATAAATATTGTTTTCTATAGCTGATTGCAATTTCGACTTGTAAAAATTGACTATTGCTTGTGATGACTCATGAGTCATCTAAAAAAAACAATTAACCCAATAGCTTGCTACGCTCATCACATATTCTGTGAATATCATCACAAAGAAAACAAAAAACCGACCTTTACGGTCGGTTACTAGTCAGATCGAGTTAGAAACTCAAACGTGTTTAGCTTTCGCCAAGCTCGTCTGAACCGTGTGCAGGCTGCGGTCGGGTTAAAGTTGTTGAGTCGTTGCAAGCGGTAAGCGAAAACACAGCAAGCGACGCTAACAAGGCTAGAATCAAAACGATTGTTCTCATGTCTGCTCCCTTCCAAGGAAAAACTTAAAACGAAAACAAGCTCAAAGCAACAAAGGAATTTTAGCACCGTGAAGGTTGTGAGTCAATGTAAAGGCAAGACTAAGTTATGAATACTAATAAATCATGAAGCTTTGACTCGATAAATTCACACATTTTTTCCGTGCAAATGAGTTCGAGAATTGTTGTATGCCATCTTCGCTTGTACAATCCTCGCAAAATCAAACTCGCCGTCTTCGCGTTCAAGTTCAGCTATATGGTCGAGGAAGCGTATGAACAAGTCTACAAGCTCTTCATAGTATCCATCTTTCTTCCTTAGATCTCCAAAATAGTCGCTTGGCGACACGTGTCGCATCGCTTCCACAGCTTCGCCTATTTCAGAAGTGAATAGACTAAGAATCGTCATATTGCGCGCGATCCGCGGATCCTGAATGCGCCGTGCTTCGTGAAAGCCATGTGTTTCAGCCGTTTCATAACAGGCTTCTTTCACACGAGCAAAATCATCGCCAAGAAATGGGGTTTCATGACTGAACATAAAACAATTCTACACCTGATAAGTCAATTCTATTTAAATATGTCGCCTGGCGAAGTGAAATCTTGACCGAAGAGTTTGCGACCTTGTTTATCGATCTCGCCATTCTCTTTATTGAAATTTGCACCTTCCGATGTGTGATAGTACTTGTCGAGACGGGCAAAATAGGAACGACCGCACATCGTGCATTCGATTTTTATTCGCTCGAATTCGTCTTTGCTTCGATCCCACTCGTTCTTTTCCCAAGTTGTAGTGATTACTTTTGCTTCGATATCACTAACGAATTCATGCAAAGTCTCTGCCTTACAGCGATCGCAGCGGCGACTGAATGAAGTACCTTGCACCAGACTTTGACGCGGAATGTGACGGAAACCGTCGCCGGAACCAGTGCCGTTGCAAGTTCGACATATTTCGCGCTCGTTACCGATAAGACCTGCGCCATCGCAGATTGGGCATGTGGGTTCTCCGCGAATCTTCCCAGTACCGCCGCACTTTTGACATTGGTATGCCACTTGGTTTTTTACGAGTCCGAACAGCTTTGATTCTACGTAATAGAGCACGCCTTGTCCAGCGCAATCTTTACATTCATCCATCTTAAACTTAATACTCAAGTCAGCACCTCCCCCGGCGCTTCCTCACTAAAACAACAGCTACAGCGACTAATAAAGACAATAATTGCGTATAAACAACGCGACGACTGGATTATAGCATGTTAGAAAAACAAGATTACAGATATTTATGAAACAATTTTGAGATTGAGCAAAGCTACAGATTCGCAATGCTTAATTTGTATCAACTTTTTTTAGCAAAGCAAGCATTTCTGCGTGAATATTCGTACCATTTGATCCGAGACACTGCCTTTTGAAAATATCGAATGGCTCACCGTTGAAATCGGTAATCTTACCCCCTGCTTCTTCTACTATCAACCAAGCGGCAGCTGTATCCCAAGGATGGAGTTTCAATTCCCAAAATCCATCGAAACGACCACAAGCAAGATAGCACAAATCGAGCGCTGCGCTTCCGGCGCGCCGAACAGCTTGTGCGTTGAGAGCGAATGCTGTGAAAAAATCTAAATTGTTTTCAGCGCTGGTCTTGATGTCGTACGGAAAACCTGTCGCGAGCAAGCCATATTTTAGGCTAGAAATTCCGCTCACCTGAATTCGATCCCCGTTCCTAAAAGCTCCATCGTCGCGGAGTGCTGAAAACAACTCGTCCCGAGTTGGATCGTAAACGCCACCAATCAACGGTTTACCTTCTTCAAAATAAGCAATGGACACACAGTATATCGGAAACCCATGAGAGAAATTTGTTGTTCCATCGAGCGGATCGATAATCCACGAAGGTTTGCCTTCTCTGACGCCTTGCACAACTTCACCAGCTTCTTCTGTAAGGATGCCGTGTGTGGGAAAAGCTCCTCCGATTATGTCAATAATCGCTTTTTCGCACTCATAATCGGCTTTCGTTACAAGGTTAATTTCGTCTTTGTGATGTATGTCCGCTGAATCAACCCCGTTCGCATATTTCTTCAAAACGCGTCCAGCAGCATCTAGCGATTCATACAGAATTGATATGACTTTATCCATCAACAATATATTATCACCACATACTTGAATACTACTTATGGTAAGAGGGACAATTCATATCGGATGTTCATAGTGACCATTCTGTACTTGTAAGATATTGATAAACAATTAGTTATGAAATATTTCAGCGCATGTTTTTACATCTCTATCAATATGAGGTATATTTTTCGGTTGTGCGCATATCGGCTGCAAAAAAACACCTCGTAATTGGTGGAACTGGCCAATTAGGTATCTGCCTGCTTCGCTATCTGCTTAGCATCGGCTATGGAGTTCGGACTATTGTCCGCAACCCTGACGCGCTTTACTCCGGAGGAGTGCAGGATGATGTCGAAATCCTTACCGGCGATATGGACGATTTGTTTTCGTTCAGACCGATCATTGAGGGCAGCGCTGTCGTTTATTATTGCGCCACAAAGTGGATTACGCAGCCGCACGAAGCGATTCAGGAGATGCGATGGGCGGAATCACTGGCAATCGCTTGCGCAGAATACAACGCACGTTTAGTCGTCCCGATTTGCGCATGGGCTTATGGCCCCCCGCGACAAAATCCAGTACCGGAGACGCATGTTTTGGCGGCAGGCTCACCATACGGCACAGCAAAAGCAAGCGTCGAGCATGTAGTCCAAAAACTTCATAAAACAATAGGCTTAAAAGCCACGGTCCTTCGCATACCGGCTATGTGGGGGCCGTTTACTCGATGTCCGATGCTTCTGAAACCGATTGTGGCAATAAGCAGAGGTTTTCCGTTTTATATTCCTTGCAATGGGGAGGCGCGCGTCGAATTCGTTGATCCACGCGACGTAGCTAGAACGATGGTTGCTTGTGCAGAGAACGACGATACTATCGGAGCTGTTTACAACATACCCGGAAGCGGTGACATTAAATGGTTTGAATTTGCTACGTGGGTTACGAAAGTAGCATCTACTGGTTCGCGGGTAATTGCAGGACCGAAAACTTTTATCAGCAGATTTTTCGGCTATGGCGCACTCGAAAGTTCGTTGTCATGGTGGTATGAGAATACGTTCATCCTAGACGGTACAGCAATTCGAGCAGACCTAAACTACCATAATATTTACTCACTTAAACAATCAATAGTCGATAATTGGAAGTGGTACGCAAATCGCAGACCAGACGATCCGTTAGGATATAAGTAAGTTACTCAAGATACTGCTCTGAAGTTGCGATAGACAATAAACGGCTAGGATTGACTTATGTCGTCTTATTGTTGGAGGCACAATTGGCTTACTATTTTTCCAAATCTACTAATTACGATTTTGAAACTGCGATTGAAAGGATCGCAGAAGAGCTGGGGAAACAAGGTTTCGGCATCTTAACCGAAATAGACGTTAAGGCAACATTAAAAGCGAAATTGGATGTTGATTTCAGAAATTACAAAATACTCGGTGCTTGCAATCCTCCTACTGCTTTCAAAGTACTTATGTCCGAACCGAACATCGGGGTTCTGCTCCCTGTAGTGTAGTAGCTCATGAGAGAATAGATGGAGTTGTCGAAGTTGCTGTAATAAATCCGATGGTAGCACTGGAATCGGTCGGCAATGTAGAGATTCTCGAATCGGCACGAAACATAACGGATCGTTTAACGGTAGCACTCGATGCTGTATAACTGCTTTTAAACAATACTCCCGGTCGCGATTTCAGCCATATATTTCTTATCCGCGTGTACTCTTAAATCGATCTCGAACAAGCGGTTCCAAGGAAATGTGATATCAGGTTCGATAGTTTGCGGTACGACATAACCGCGTCCGCGATAAATCGCTCTATGTTTGCCTTCATAACTAGCCTTAACCGGTTTATGAAGCTCTTTGCATCTTTTTTCTACAAAATCGAGTGTGTATAGGTCGAAACTCCATGGATCGCCGCCATTCTCAATGACTAGGTTCCAAAGTTTACGTCGGATAATCTGCGGAAACCATCTATCGGTTAAAAGGGTTTCAAATTTGTATCTCTCTGCCGACCATATTGCCAGAGGTGAATCCCAACCACGAATATCAGTCGTTTTTCGGTAGGCTCTACAAACGAATTGTGCAAGGATTTTGCCTATTGTGTTTCCGGCAGTGTTCCAGCTTGAATAGCCTTGCAAGTAGTTTCCGTTACCCTGCGAGAACACTGCGTCAAGAAGTGGATCCCCGCCGTTCGCCCATGCAAAATCTGCTAAATAAATATCAACTTTTTCTGATAACAGAAGCGACGACAAAAATGGGATAGCCCACATACCTTCGATTTTAGGAGGTTCGATTGGTTTGCCATCAACTATATGATCCAACTGTTCTTCGTCGAAATTATGCAGTATCAACAGTGGAGTTTTCCTGCTTGCAATCTCTTCGGGTGCAGTACCCAGCACAACAGATGGTTCGTTTGACCAAGTGGATAGTTCAACGTCAATAGGTGAAATACGAAGATGTTGCATAAATCTCGCTAAGTTTTCGCTGACTCCTATGCCTTCAAACTTTGCTATCTTTTTAATTGAATCCGAGAAAGTCCACCACAATCCAAGCGGTAATCTGCCTTCAATCTTGTCGCGAAGGTGACGAGCGAGCATAACCATGCCTTGTTCATCGCACCCATAAACGACCGCGATTTTGTTTTTTAGATCTGTCGGGGCGCTTGACAACAGTTCGTCTATTTCTGGCACTTGCGCGCTCTTGGCGTGACCATCTTCAACTGCAATGCACCATGAAGTTGTCATAGGTAGTAGTTCAGAGAGCAATTCTGCGTGATGCAATTTGTTCATTTCGCGCGCGGCAAGGTGCTCTTTCCAAGCTGTTTCGATTTGCTCCGACGTCAGTATATCCGATTTAGCTTTCGGAACATCGCTTTCGAGTTTGTTATCGGAATCCGTCGGTTGTGAAGTTCCATTAGGAAGTTCGATTTTGTCCTGTAACCCAATACGCCATAGTTCTTTGTAAATAGGTAAATCGCTTGTTCGAAGAACTGTCGAACTAACGCGCGGAATAGTCTTCATTACATGCAACCGACAACCCGGACGTTCACGAAGGAATCGAGCAACAAACCCGGCTATTTCGCCAGGAGTCTTTATCTGTGCACCGGGTTTACGGCTTTGCACTAATCCGCCATATAACAGAGCGTCAAGCGATATCAAAATCCCGTCGATAGCTTTTGGAAGCGCGTCAAGCCAATCCAATAATGCCACCGGATCACCCGCCCTATCGCGCCAACCGAGATATTCCAGCGGAGGGACGTGCAAACGAACACCTGCAATATCCGCCATGCGAATCGGGTAAAGCCAGTTACACGGACGACTATCCAAAGGAACAAGGACGCAAGACGGCGCAAGTGGATCGGTTAAAAGCGCTTCTTCCATCGGATTCGACAGCTCCTCACCTTCCACTATGTTATCGGTATCGTAAGTAGTCAATACATTTTCCATATCGCTATTTTAGCAGAGGAACGCGTTATGTAAAGCAAGAGAGGAAAATAATACTACTAGCTTAGGTGAATCAAATCCAGTCGAATTTACTCGAAAAATGAGCCAATCTTGGAGCTTCGTAAGTAAATCTCATACCGCGCAAGCCACGAGAGTTCCTTTTTAGTTCGATAAAAGTGTCTGCGACATGTCTCATATGGTTCATCGTGTAAACACGCCTTGGTACAGCGAGCCGCACTAAATCCTGCCCCGGTTTATGTTCTCCTGTCTCAAGGTCTCGCCCGCGAAGTATGGGACCTATCTCACATGTGCGTATGCCGCCTTCAATATATCCATAAACGGATAGGGCTTGTCCGGGAAACTGACTCTCTGGAACATGCTCTAAAAAACGCTTAGCATCAATATAGACTCCGTGCCCTCCAAACGGTTTGACGCACGTAATCCCGCATTCTTCCAACCATTGTCCGAGCTGTGCCACCTGACCGGTTCGCCACTTTAAGTAATCCAAGTCTGTCGCTTCCTTTAATCCAACAGATAGCGCTTCCAAATCGCGACCCGCAAGCCCACCATATGTGACAAATCCATCGAATAAAATAGTGAATTGTTTAAGTTCGTCATAAATGTCTTTATCTCGAACCGCAATAAATCCCCCGATATTCCCTAAACCATCTTTCTTTGCGCTCATCCACATTCCATCGGCTAATTCACAGCAAGAACGCAAAATTCTACGTATACTCCAGCGCTTACATTCCGCTTCGCGCTCTCGAATAAAGAAAGCGTTTTCCGTGATGCGCGCGCTGTCGAAAAACAAATTTACTTTGTATTTTTTACAGACTGCGGATACTTCGCGTAAATTGGCGAGTGAAACTGGTTGACCTCCACCGGAGTTGCAAGTTAATGTCGCAACAACAAGTCCTACGTTTTTCGACTCTTTTTTCAAGTAAGAGCTTAATTTTCCTACATCAAAGTTTCCCTTGAAAGGATGTAGATTGTCTGGATCGTGAGCTTCTGGTATGACAAAACTGACTGCTTTTCCGCCGCGAAACTCGATGTGCGCTGTCGTCGTATCAAAATGGATATTACCGGGACTCACTTTGCCTTGCTGCATGAAATGGCTCATAAGAACAAGTTCCGCACTGCGCCCTTGATGCGAAGGAAGAACGTGTTCAAATCCAAATAACATATCAATGGTATCCTTAAATGCAAAGAAACTTCGGCTGCCTGCGTACGATTCGTCGCCGCGCATCAATGCCGCCCACTGTGTATCGCTCATTGAGCCTGTACCGCTGTCAGTTAATAAATCGACATAGATATCGTCAGCGCGCAGGTTGAATAGGTTGTAGTTGGCTGCTTGGATAGCACGTTTGCGCTCGTTCCTCGAAAGAAGCCTAATCGGTTCGACGGTCTTGATCCTATACGGTTCGAATACCATGATTTCCTCCACGAAGCGGCGGTATTATAACACCGCTTTCCAGCTGATTCCGTTTAACTCGCGATTGAGCCTTTATTCATAATCAGTGTTTTTTTCACTCAAGACGCTTTTGCATTCCTGAAACACGAAACAGACTACTTGAACATGTTGAGTCTTACCGCCCTTAATCTCGATTTCAGCAAAATTGCTGTGATCAAGGTGTTTAATGTTATGTAAAGTGCAGGCGCGATGCCATATTGCACAGCAAGAAATCTGATGATATGATTGAGTCGTCTTTTGAGGGCTTAATGGGAGGGCAACATGAAGAGCAAGAGGAAGAAAGCAAGTAATCCAGGCGAAGACACATCTAACCCTGGCGGCGTTAGCAACGAATTCTCGGACGGGAAAATCAATGCGGTAGAGAAGTTGGATACTACGAATCACCTTGTTTGGATGGTAATCGTAGTGCTGATATCAAGCATTGTTACAGGTGCGATTGCAACGGCATTTGGCAGTTGGGGTAGTATTACAAGCGGAGACCCGCTTGCAATCGAGTCATACTATCCCGATTTCCTCCTAGACATTGCGGAAATTTATGGGACGGTTCCGAATTTTACAACAGGTCTTACATGGATTGGGATCGCGATTGTATTGCTTCTCTCTTTGTATAGTTTGATAAAACGCTATACATGGAAGTGGATCACGTATCTAGTTGGCGTTCTATTCATTGGTTTTTTTATCAACGGCTTGGCTTGGGCTCTAAATTTTAACGCTTCAGATGTCGCATCTGCAATTGAACGTTGGCAGCCGTCTCTATACCATATCGGACTTGGCGGACTGCTTCTTATGTTCTTTGGTATACTTATAAGTAAGAAATTCCATCTAGCTAAAGCACTGCTTGTTGCTATGCTAGGTGCGTTCGTTTTCTTTGAAGTTCAAATGTCGTATAGCGCATTACAGGTAACTAACGAAATGATTGCGCTATCTTGGACTACACTTCCAAAAGTTGCCGCATATTACAGTTGGATAGCCGGCTCGGTTGCGGGCTTACTCTTTCTTGGCGGATTACTGCTCTTGATCGAAGCGCTTGCATATTACGACGACGTTGTGCCAGCGAAAGGCACTTTGTTTTTGTTCATCGTCGTGGGTATTCCCGCAGCGTTCTTAATGTGGGAATCTATGACTTTTGGTGATTACCAAGATACAGACATATACATCTCCAATGTGAGTGGGGGTGTAGCAAGTCACTATCAAGCCGCCGATATTCTACCGGACAAAGATTACATCAGAAGAGCATTTGTATTTGATAACAGCAATAGCTCTGCAATTGATCTACGCATCAATCCTTCACTTCGCGATACAGCATTGGCGATGACAAGAATGGTTGTTAGCAATCCAAATGCGATCTACGGCGAAGGAGATGCTAGATGGCTGCTCGATGCACAACGTGGTCTAAGAGCAATGAATAATATGGATGTATCCCTTTGGCGTGTACCGCTCTCATTTAATGGCGCATACCCGGATCTAGAAGCCGTTATGGCGCGTCAAGTTGTCGAACCTTATTTCGACACGGGGTGCTGGAGTAGTGAAACTATTGAAGAACTGCTTAATCAACTTGCAGTAACACGATCGGCGGTAACGGTAACAAAAATTTGCGCTGCAAAACAACTGATACGACGGGGTGAGTTCGTAAGAGCAGAAGAGATCCTTAAGGATGTTAGGGCGAGTTTCGATCGATTGCGCGATTACAAGTTCTTCAAGTCTGAAAAGTACGCCTCGTTGCTGGCGCAAGCCGAACAAGACTTAATTGACGCACGTTCAATTGGAGCAGGGCGAGTCGAGATGCGAGTTCGTGTTGAGTTTCAAGGTATTGCTCTGCCCGGCGCGTATGTTGGAATACAACATCTAGGGTATTTAGAAAAATCAATGACTCCCGACGAATCTGGCGAGAGTGGCAGCATTCCTCATTCGATCGGCACTGACGAAC
>CAZRQJ010000082.1:0-10287 GCA_964602075.1 uncultured Planctomycetia bacterium | reverse complement strand
CGTAAGCAACATTCCCACTTTACCAATCACAGCCCGTAATGACTACTGTATGTTTCCGCTCCAACTCTGTCCAGTTTTAGGGGTGCACTCCAATATACGTTTACTTTATGCTTATACTAAGGAAAGCAAATCATTACTAGCTTGACAGCATGTCGTCGTTGGAGATTCAAAAGATGCATTGCAAATCCTAAATTGACTTTCTCGCTCACACGCTAAGGTGACGACAGAAATCACGGTTGTATAGTTCGTATCATTTGAGTTAACAAAAAGCGCTCTTTTCAGAGCGCTTATTTTAATACGATGCAAGCGGCATCTTGAGTTTCTCATCACACGTGGCAGAGTCACGTGTCACATCAAGTTAGACGTTTCGGGCCTGCATTTAGTACCGCCTGCGAGCAACCGTCAGCGTAAATCTTGAAGTTTTCAACGTAACGTGCCGCGAGAGCGTCGTACTTTCGCCAGTATTCGTCCTTGTTGCCCCAAGCTGATTCAGGTGTGAGCACATCTTCGGGTACATCCGGACAGGTAATCGGAACTTCAAATCCAAACAGTTTATCCTTGCGGTAACTGACGTTATCAAGGTGTCCGTCGAGCGCGGCGTTCAACAGGTTGCGTGTGTGGCGGATACTGATACGTTTGCCGACGCCGAACTTACCGCCGACCCAGCCGGTATTGACGAGCCAGCACTGTGCGCCGTGCTTGATAACCTTCTCCTTGAGCATTTCGGCGTATTTGTACGGATGATGAACCATAAAGGGGCCGCCGAAACACGCGCTGAATGTGATTTCAGGCTCGATGCCGAGTCCGATTTCCGTTCCCGCAATTTTCGATGTGTATCCAGATATGAAATGGTACATCGCTTCATCGGGATTGAGGCGCGCGATGGGTGGCAGAACACCTTGAGCATCGCACGTTAAGAAAATGACGTTTTTGGGGTGTGTGTGTACATAGCCGTTTTCGACTGTATTGGGAATAAACTCTAGCGGATATGCAGCACGTGTGTTTTCAGTGTTGCAGCTGTCGTCGAGGTCGAGTCTGCGGCTCACCGGATCGTAAACGACGTTTTCGAGAACCGTACCAAATCTGCGTGTACAGGCGTAAATCTGGGGCTCGTGTTCTGCAGACAGACGGATGACTTTCGCATAACAGCCGCCTTCGATATTGAACACGCCTTTGTCGCTCCAACCATGTTCGTCGTCGCCGACAAGCTGACGGCGCGGATCCGCGGAAAGAGTCGTTTTACCCGTGCCGGACAAGCCGAAGAACAATGCTACATCACCCTTTGAACCAACGTTAGCCGAACAGTGCATCGAAAGCACTTCAGCTTCGGGTAACAGGAAGTTCATTACTGTGAATATGGTTTTCTTTATCTCGCCGCCGTAACTTGTGTTGCATATGAGCGCAAGTCTTCGCTCGAAGTTGAGAACGATTGCAGTGTCGGTGCGGGTTCCGTCTATACGGGGGTCGACTTTCATGCCGGTCGCCGCAATAATCGTAAATTCCGGAATATGACGTTTTAGAGCGTCTTTGTTGCGTTCGGTAATGAACATATTACGGGCGAACAAGCTCTGCCATGCTTTCTCGGTAACGATGCGTACAGGCATGCGGTAGTCGGGATCGGCACCAGCGTAACAATCTTGAACAAATAGCTCTTCACCTTGCAGGTAAGCCTGTACTCGCTGAAACAGCATGTCGAACTTTTCTGATTCAAACGGGCGATTGTATTCACCCCACCATATTCTGTCTCCGGTGGTTTGCTCTTTTACGACGTACTTATCCTGTGCTGCGCGAGCGCTCCATTTGCCTGTGTTAACGATCAACGGACCGCCATGGCTAACATGCGCTTCACCGCGAAAGATCGCCTCTTCATAAAGAGCCGATGTTGGCAGGTTCCAAAAAACTCGGTCAAGCTCAATGAGTCCATGATTCTTTAGACCGAAGTCGCTTTTCATTTCACCAGCTTGTTTAGTTGCAGGTGTATCGAATTCTAAATATTTCGTCATACCCAATCCCTCACAAGTTTACGCTGGCCGATGTATAGTTCGCTCGGCGCGTTTGGATCGAGAGCCCATTTGATTCGCTCGACTCCCTCAATGATTTCTTTAACAGTGCCGCAAGTAGAAAGACGTAGATGACCTTCCATGCCGAATTCCGAACCCGGTACGGTGACGACACGCACCTTGTCAAGCAGGAATTTCGCAAGCTCAACCGAGTTCTTGCTGTAATAGCTAAAGTCTGGAAAGCAGTAAAATGTGCCATCCGGCGGTATCAAATGAATGCCGTTGAACGCTTTGAGTTCCTGTACCATAACGCGAGAGTTGTTTTCGAGCGTTATTCGCAAGCTATCGACGACAGTTTGAATCCCGTTGAGCGCGGCGACTGCGGCGTGTTGCAAGAGCGCTGACGGTCCTGATGTTTGGTGAGCTTGAATATCAGCGGCGATACGAATCAATTTTCTATTACCCACCGCCCATCCAATGCGGAAGCCGGTCATTGCGTACTGCTTGGAAACACCGTTGATAATCACGAGTTTTCCGTTTTCGGTGTGATCTTTGACAAAGCTCCAGCAGTTTATAGGCTTTTTACCACCGAAAACCAGTCGGTGATAAATGTCGTCCATAATTAGGTAGATGCCATGTTTCTCGCAATACTCGACGATTTCGGCGTAAAATGACTCGTTGTACATCAAGCCAGACGGATTATTTGGGCTGTTGATTATGATAGCCTTTGTATAACTTGTGGTTTTCGCTTCGATGTCTTTCAATCGAGGGTGAAATGATCCGTCTTCCGGTACTACTGGTATGGGCACTGCGCCGACAAGTTTTACCATTTCGGGATAGCTTACCCAATATGGTGCCGGAAAAATCACCTCGTCTTGCGGGTTGAGAATCGCGTGAAGCACACACATCAACGATTGTTTCGCACCACCGCTCGCCATTACGTTTCCCGGTTCTACCAACCTATCGTAAAACTGCTCGGTATAACGGATTATTGCCTTTTTTAGAGCGGGGACTCCGTCGGCAGGTGTATAGCGGACCTCTCCGGATTGCAACATAGACGCCGCTGCAATCAACGCTTCAACAGGTGGTTTGCTTTTTGGTTCACCTCCACCGAGATGAATGACAGGTTCGCCTTTGTCTCGCAGAATCGCAGCTTGTTCGTTGAGTTTTAGGGTTGCGGATGGGCGCAAGTTTTTTGCAATTTCGCTTATGCTCATAAGTTGAATCAACTACCTCCTTTCGGTTCAACCGACATCTTGAAGGCGCGGGCTTGCGAACAAACCCGCTCAAATCGCAGTCCGAGGTTTGTGTTTCAAAAAAAACAGCAACGCGACGAACCTACGAGAATGTAGCATAAGCCGCTTATCGATTTGTGTCAATACCTTCATTCCAAGCAATACGTGCGTGAAAACAATATACAATTTGCACAAGCATTATTTCAAAGACGCTTGCACATGAGCAGATCGCTAAAACAACTAGTTCTACTACAACTTATGTTTGGGGTTGTAAAATAACTAGTGTATCCAAGTTAATTCTAGGAGTTGCTCATGATCGTTAAACCGACCGAGATTTCAATTATTGATGCTGTTGACATAGCTGTCCAGATGCAAGGCGCAGGAATAGACTTAACACTTAAGGCAGTTGAGAGATTTACAGGTGTCGGTGCAATCGACTTCGATAATACCCATCGCGAAATTCCGCCAACAGAGCCGTTGATTTGGCATGAGCCTACCGGCGCATATCTCGATGACAGTGGTAATGCGAATCACGCTGACGGATTAAACAAATCAGCATATTTAGATCTTAAACCCGGCGGATACATAGCTAAATACAACGAAATCGTGGAAGTGCCTAAGGACGCGCTTGGCATTGTTCTTCCGCGGTCGAGTATGATGCGCGCCGGAGCTACGATTTATTCGGCGGTGTGGGATCCCGGTTACATGGGTAGAGGGCTCGGTTTGATGCAAATACTCAACCCGATTCGCCTTTATCGCAACGCTCGTATATGCCAGATTCTCTTTATAAGACTTGCGAACATTGCCGAACGATTGTATGACGGCAAATATCAAGGTGAAGGGAACTAGAAACCCGCAACAAAATTATACAAGTACAATTTCCAGCCTTCTGAAGCCAGCACCTTTGTTTTTCACTTTTTCGATGCGGATCTGCCCCGCCTCGCTCAAATTCGATATATGAGGTCCACCATCCGCCTGCAAGTCTATCCCAACAATTTCAACGATTCGTATCTGCGTAAGTTCTTGAGGTAATAAATCGGCGTCTGTTCGTATCAAATCTGGTATATGTCTTGCTTCATCAACAGGTAATGTATAAATTTTGACAGGAGCACAAATCGATAGCGCAGCGTTTACTTTCGATTCAATTTCATCCTTGAATTCTGGTTTCCAGCCAGGGAATCCAAAATCCATACGAGCGCTGTCGCCGCGAGACTGACTACCTGTAACCTTAGCACCGTATTCCTTCCAGATAATTCCGCAAAGAACATGTAGAACAGTGTGATAACGGCGAATCGACAACCCATATTCCTTATCAACTGACAGTTCTACTTTGTCGCCAACTTTCGGAACAAACCCGTCAAATTGATGAATCATGTCTCCTATCTCGTTTTTTTGAACATGAGTTATAACTCCACCCACAGCGCTATCATCAATTAGAGTATACGAGCCGCGATCGCTCGGCTGTCCACCGCCTTCAGGATAAAAACATGTCTTATCGGAAATGAACCAACTATCGCCATCCGGACGCGCATCTTGAGCTACAGTAACAACTGCGGTACATTCAAACAACATCGGGTCGTGAACACTAATCAATTCAGTAGGCATAACTTATTCTAGCTTATTTACTATTCAAAAATAATGACTGCGTCGCGAATGTCACAAACCTCTGACTTCTAAAGTGCTGACCGTTTCTCTTTCTATATCGATTATCCGAATTCTGTGATTATTTGTGTCCGCAACATATATTAATCCATCAGAGGCGTAGAGTCCGCCAGGTTCGCTGAATTGCGCTTCAGCGATTACCCCGTCTTTATATCCCACCTTTCCATCTCCCGCATACAATCCAATGTGTTTAACTCTCGGATCTAACTTTTTAATCTTGTGATTGTAGCTGTCGGCAACGAATATCAAGTTATCGTATGCAGTTACACCAAGCGGATGCTGAAGTCGTGCATCTACTCCGATTCCGTCTATATCACCAAAGTCGAAAAGGTCACCGCCTACGATTGTCCTAACCACTTGTTTGTTGAAGTCAATCTCTCTAATACAAGAGATTTCACTGTCCGCTATGTATAATGAGTCATTTAAAAGTGTCAAACTGCTGGGTTGTGCGAATGCTGCTGTCAGGCGCGAGCCGTCCTGCCTTGCTTCGTAACCGCTTCCAGCATACCGCAACAGGTTTCCAGTGGAAAAGTCGAGTTCGTATATCAAATGCCTGCCAGCAACAGCGATGTATAATTTATCGCCAACAAGTTCCAAATCCCAAGGAGACGATATAGGCGTCTTCTTTGCTGCGCCGCCAGCTTGCAAACCCCACCCCATTTGCTCTCCTGTCCCTGCTATCGTCGTTACGGCGTTCAAGTCCAAATCTGCAAGTCTTATTGCGTGGTTCCCAGTATCAGCAATGTATAGCTTGTTTCCATCAATCTCCAAACCTTGCGGATTTATAAATTGAGCACTTGAAAAGCAGCCATCAACAAACCCGCTTTGTCCGTTGCCAATTATCTTAACCACTTGTCCATCGCGTGAAGTTAAGACAACTCTGTTATGTCCTGTATCGCTTATAAAGACTCTATTGCTTGCAACATCGGCGGTTACTTTTCCAGGATAAAGTAAACCTGTAGTCGATATTGGCTTTTGAGGTTTACTTCTTGGTGATTTGTTAGCTAGAATCCCCGTCTCCTCATACTCGTCAAGAAGCGATGCAACAATTTCATCAAGAACATCGCGCTGCCCTTCGCCTGACAACTTCTGCGCCAACTGCCCGTCTGGCGTTATTACAATGAACGATGGCCAGGATGAAATTGAATACGCGTCCCATATCCGCATTCCCTGATCCACCACCACAGGGTGTTCGATTGAATACCGCATCACTGCATTGCGTATGTTGTCGACGTCTTCTTCGTTGTCGAACTTCGCAGCATGAACGCCAATGACTACAAATGGAGTGTCCTTGTACTTCTCTTCAAGGTACTTTAAGTCAGGGATAACATGGATACAGTTAATGCAGCAATAAGTCCAAAAGTCAAGGAGGACTACATTTCCACGCAGTTCTTGTAAGGACAATGGTTCACTGTTAATCCACGCAAAACCTGACGGTATTTCTGGCGCAGATAGGTTGAAGTTGTCTCTGTAAGGCATGTAATTACCTCGTACGGCGTCGAACGGAAAGTCTGGGGCAAGCGACTGCAGATAACGTTTTGAAACTGAAAAAACCACAAACAGCGCTATAGCCAAGACTAGTATGGACGACAAAAGATTAACTGAACTGATAATTCGAAACACAATGATTCATACCACTTAAATATGATATTTCTACTTCCGGTAACGATTGCGTGTGATTAGATCTTGATGTCTCCTAATAAATCTACATTGATTTGCGCATATCTCGAACTTGTGGTAAATATCACGAGCCTTTACGTTATGAATTTGTTTCGGAGTTTAGTGAATGAAAGAACCTCTTGGGCAAGCGAATAACTTGTTTTGCGGCGACGTTCTTGATGAATCGCTCGTAGCTTACGAAGAAATCCTAGATGCCGTGTGTAATCCCGGCGATGTACCAGGCAATCCGCGGAGTCATGAGTTCCGAGGGCTTCCAAGACCCAGCAGACATGAAGTACATGACATAGTCGAACTGCTAAGAAGCGTTCTATTCCCTGGGTTCTTCGGTAAGTGGCAGCTTACAGAAGGAAATATTCGCTCGCACGTGCGCTCGACGCTTGATGTCGCGCTCCGCAAACTGATGGAGCAGGTTCTGCGCGCAATTTGTTTCGTCTGCGAGAAAGACGATCGTGGATGTGGCGGTTGTCATGAGGCTGCATCATCCGCCGTTATTGCATTTGCAAACCGAATACCAGAAATTAGACGGTTGTTATCTACGGACGCGCAGCACGCATACGACTTTGACCCTGCAACAATCATTCGTGATGAGGCGGTGTTCTGTTATCCGGGTATCTTTGCGATAACAAATTATCGGATCGCGCATGAGTTGTTCAAACTGGGAATCCCGTTGATTCCGCGCATTATCTCCGAATACGCGCACGATGTCGCTTGTATCGACATCCATCCGGGTGCTGAAATTGGAGAGAGCTTGTTCATAGACCACGGTACAGGTGTCGTTATTGGACAAACCTGCATTATCGGAAACCATGTCCGCTTATATCAAGGTGTTACGCTCGGAGTTAAGAACTTTGAATACGACGAAAACGGTTTGCCGATAAAAGGAGTACCGCGCCATCCAATACTCGAAGACAATGTGATTATTTATTCAAATTCGTCCGTTTTAGGCAGAATAACGATTGGAAAGGGCAGCATTGTTGCAGCGAATGTACGAATCACTCGCGACGTTCCACCCGGAAGCATCGTTTATCCTGCCGCCGCGCGCGTCAAAGTCGTAGATCCTGAAACAGGCGCAACTAGATAGTGCAAGGATTTACATACTTCTTCTTCTGTTAACTGCTTCGATAATCGCTTGCTCATACTGGCGAACCGTCGATTCTATAGAATATACTGGTCGGAAGTGCTCGTTTAGCTTTTCTGCAATAGTAATCCGTTCTTCTATGTTTGTTGAAATAACTCGTCTTAAACCTTCAAGCGCGGACTTAACATCGCTAACGTTAAAGGTCAATCCGTTGTGGATTTCGTCCAGTTCTTTCGCGATGCCGCATCTAGAAGCGTACATCGGGCGACCAACAAACGCCGCTTCTAACATTGACAATCCGAACGACTCTATTCTGCTTGGAATAACAACCCAATCGCACGCTGCAAACCATTTTGCAGTGTCCACACTTGGCGGAAGCAGACGTACATGATCAGATATTTCCCGTGTAATGCTCTGTATTCGTTCAGCTAGTTTTGCATCTTGAATTCGCCCTGTGTTTACCCATAACAATTTCTTAGCGCGCAGTTCATAAGGCGATATCTGCGATAGAGCTTCAGCGAAAATATCTTGCCCTTTAACTGAATGGACTCTACTCGGCGTGTAAAGAACTAAAGCGTCTTCGGGCAATCCAAGTTCCCTTCTGAATCTAATTCGCTCGAAATATGGAACAAATGTAAAACGTTTACCGTCGCATCCATTCGGGATAACTCGGATTCGTGATTTTAGTATTCTGTACTGCTTCGAGATTACCTTTTCAGCATCGACGCTCGGTACGATAAGAGCGTCGGCGCGATTAGCCATTCGCCCTTCCGTCATCATTACCCTAAACTTAACTCGCACAGAAGGAACTCTAATCAAACAAGCTACTCTTTCTAGTTTCCGCGTCACAATTAAACTATCTAGATTTGCTCCCGTATTAACAGATAACACAGCGTCAATTTTCTTACTGCTAATGAGTTTATGCAAACTTGGGAATATCAGCGGATCTAGTTTCCACCGTTTTACTACGCTATGAACGGCAATATTCTTTGTTTTCAGGTAACTGGCGCTCTCGCCGGGTGATTCGTAAGTGAGAATCGCAGGTTCAATAATCGAACGATTACAATGAGTGGCGATGTCAATAGCAGTTCTTTCTGCGCCGCCGATTCCAACCCTGCCCTCGGGATCGATTGAATTTACTATTATCAGAATTTTGAGCGGAGCGTCAATAGGACCCGCCGAGCTGATGTTGTCGCTCACATCACTACACCCTCCCCGCTTGTCTTGTAAACGAGAATATAGTGCGCGAATCTAGTTTGTGTTCATTCACAAACGCATTTTGCTTAGCGAGGTCGCCTAAAAGGGACGCTCCGATTAGGATAAAAATTGATTGAAGCATAACTTCCGAAATTAGCATTTCCCAAACTAATGCTGACCCAATCAGTACGCTTAATTCCATATATGCGCGCGCTCTATAAAACTGAATAAATGTTATACCAGTAAATAGCAGTTTGAATAATAGCCCGATTAACCCGCATCGAACGATTATCGCGAGGTATAAATTATCGGTCGTAAAATACCTATCTTCGCCGTATCGCAGGACGCGGGGCGCATCGAATCCATCTAGTTGAATTTGAGTGACACCTGTAAGCCACCCGCCTTTTCGCGTAATATCTTCGATCACGTTCTCCCACACGCCGGCTCTGCCTACTTCAAATTCTCCCGACACAAACGTAGTCACATTGAATATATCTCGATGAGGTAGCACAGTTTTGATACCGACTCGTATAACTAAAATCAAACAGACGACCAAAACGACAGCTTGCACAATCAACCTAATCGCTTGCCTCGATGTAATACGTCCTTCCGAAATACGCGTACGAATCCACGCGTAAAACATCAACAATATGATTATCAAGCACGTCGCCATCGTACCGCGCGAAAGGCTCGAAAAAGCGAGAATTAACGCCGACAGCGCAACAAATGCGTTGATCGCAAAGCCAACCTTCTTGCTCTTAGTGAAAAGGAGATTGTTCATGCTTACAGCTAGGATTGTCATTATAAACATGTTGAAGTAAACAAAATAGACGATTAAGCCTGTTGAAACAAACGGATTCTTTGAAGCGCGCCAAGCTGTTTGGTCCGCACTCTGCACGAGCGTGTTTAGAATTAGTATCCAATCCTTAAACCAATTCATAAAAAACCCGCTAGTGATGAGTGTGACTATAATATTCAAGATAGCCATTATGACAATCGCAGAAACTATTCGACGTCGCGTAACTCCTGTAATAATACCAACTGCGAACAATATGAGCGGATCAAGAACGACTAGCGCTTGCGATATCTGTTTGGCTTGAACAGAGTTCCAAGCGAGCATAGCGACGAGTCCGAGAACTGCTGCGATCTGTAATCTCGCGTAGGGAAGAGCAAGGCGAGACTGCCATTCAGGATCGGAAGCCAGTCGCAATAAGCCCCATAACAATAGAAAATAAATTATGAACTCAAGTTTTACGATAATCGGGCGTCCGCCTGCCATCGGCGGCCAAATCGAGAGTCCGAGCGCTTCAATGAGTTTTGTATGGAAGCGCAAAAATACATACGCTATTACAAGCGTATCTCGAACCCATTCCCAAAAAAGAGCAAAGGGCCATGTGATAAAGCCTGATTCAAGTTTTGATGACACAGTTGTCAC
>CAZRQJ010000081.1:0-10298 GCA_964602075.1 uncultured Planctomycetia bacterium | reverse complement strand
GAACGACTCAATAGATCCGCTGGTAATCGGTTACGACGTTTATCAATCGTTAGATGAATTCGATACAAATCCTGCACTGATTACTCCAGCTCCGAGGATTCAATCTGATTTTCTAGCAACAGATTTAACAAACGATGTCACTTATTATTTTTGGGTAACTTGCGTTGATAACTCAACTCCCGTTAATGAGAGCACGAAGACAGGGCCTGTTAATGCAACTCCATCAGTGAACGCAAACGAACCACCTGTCGCCTCCGCAGACGCAAATCCAATGTCGGGAACTCCGCCTCTAACAGTGAATTTTTATGCTTCAGGTTCGTTTGACCCTGACGGTATTGTGACGACTTATCGCTGGGATTTCACCAACGACGGAAGTTGGGATTTCACAGACAGCTCAACAGGAGATACTCAACATATATATAATACTGCAGGTTTCTATACTGCTCGTTTGCAAGTTATTGACGATGCGGGAGCGACTGGAGAGGATACCGTCAACATTTCGGTTGTCGAACCCGGCGAATGGGCAATCGAAACCGTTGACAAAGATGTGACGCTTCTCAATCTTGCGCTTGATCACTTTCCTACCGGCGAACCTGCGATTGCAGGGAAATGTGACGGCGGGTCGTCTAAGTATGAAGTCAATTTCTTTACGAAAGAAGGCGACACATTCACAAGAGAGTTAGTCGCGTCAAGCGGTGGCGACGGATTAAATATCGCTGTCGCTGGTAATGAAACTGTTTTTATAGGGCACTCACAGTGGAGCGAGATGATAGAAGGACAAGCTTATGTGCATTACAAGACGCAATCATCAATGATTTGGGACAAATACCAATTTGCACAGATTAATGGCAACAAAACCGTAGCCGTCGGCGCGTCGCCTGAAGGAATGGGTTGTGGCGGAATTCACACTCTTAGCGACAGCAGTTTCACAATTCATAGAGATATATCGGTTAACCCGGATAAATATCCGACAGAGTTACAAGTAGGCAATTACGCAAACATCGCAATCAAGTCCGATAGCGCGGCTGCAATGTGGCTTCTTGCCGGTACAGCGGAGCCGCAGAATTGGTACAGAGCTATGCTTGAAGGTACGGTATGGACTGTGAAACAGGATGATGCGTTGGACAGCAGGCAATTCAGTGTGTTGTTTCAATCTCAATTTGTTGAAAAGAGAGATGAATATGTGCTGCTAGGGTGCGAAATGGAAACGGAGGCCGAAATCGTCAGACGAGCTATATGGAATGGAACGGATTACAAGGTTGAAAATGTCGGCGCATTCAGGTGGCGCGGTATAACTCGCTTCGGCGCGATAGGGCCACGCGGCGAGGTGTTCTACATTCAGCAACATAATGATGGATTAAATAACCGCACATCTATTTTGTGTTATCTAGACTCCGAAAACAAAATTGACGATATATCGCTAGAAGGGGATCTTGCGTCTGCGCCGGCAGAATTTGCAGAAATTGATGTTAGACCTGACGGGCGAGTTGGCATCACTTATCAAATGCAGGATGACACAACTCTTTATTACGCGACGTTTCCGCATCCAATACCGTGACTTACTAATGCTTTAGATTTCAACATTAAGCGAGCTGTAGTCCTTCGCGTGGAATAGTGCAAACATTTCTTGAGAAAGACTTTCGATTTCAGTCCGATTTTCGAGAATCTCAACCCACTCTTTCGGTATTGAATCTACGCCAAGTAAACAACCCATTATTGCGCCGCATATACAACCGGTAGAATCGCTGTCTCCCCTATGATTGACAGCAGTGATAACAGCCGTTCGGAAGTCGTTTGGGTGAAGCAGCGCAGAATATATTGAGATTGCTATAGCTTCTTCACCAACCCAACCCTCGCCGAGTTGCGGAATCGCTAACCTCGGATTGACATTGCCTTGCGCAAGAACGATAGCCTGCATAACTAACTCTTCCAATCGCTCATAACCATTGTGTAGTCTGATATTCGGAACACTGTTAACAATTGCGGAAGTTAAACTCTCGTCTTTGATAATCCGTGACAAAATCTCGGCTAACATACCGGCAGGAAGCCAACCTAAAGGATGGCCATGAGTAATCGCCGCAAATTCACAGCCGCGAACAAACGCTGTCTCTGGTTCGTAAACGAGTCCCGCGGGCGCAGTTCGCATAACCCCACCGCATCCTTTGTTAATAGGATTCTTAAGTGCGCCCATTATCCCGCTTCTTAAAGCAGATAAACATGTATTGCCGGGCGCGCGAATTTCCCGCGGATCGTCCTGCGTCTCAAGCCACGCAAGGTACTCTCGATAAACCATTGATGGCGGGTCGCAAATGCCGCGTGCGTAACCGCGCTTGAATGCAAGCAAAATTCCACGCGCAGTTGCAAGAGTCATTTGCGTATCATCAGTGTAATAACCTGCGGGAAAGTCGTGAAACACATCGGGAGTTGTAATACCTGACTCTCCGTATTTATTAACTATGGACTCGTAAGATAGTATCTCGACCGCAGCACCGAGCGAATCCCCAACAGCAAGTCCTAACATAGAGCCAAGAACCCGACTTTTAATTAGATTTAAGCCAGATAAAACTTCTATAGTCATAAACACTCCTAATTGTGTCCCTTAACGCTATCACTCCGATTCCCCTGTCAAAACGCGCCTAATTGCTCTGCATAGATCGTTTGGGGTGAACGGTTTCAATAGCAGTCTATTCGAATCAACTCCGCCTTCGTCTCTACTAAGTGATTCGGCGGAATACCCGCTGATAAAAATCACTGCTATGTCAGGATATAGTTGTTTTGCCATTTCTGCAAACTTAATACCTCCGATTTCGGGCATAACGACATCCGTTACAATAACATCAATCTTGCTTCCCTCGCGCTTCAGTATGTCTAACGCTTCCACCCCGTTCTCCGCAGTGAATACTGCGTAGCCGTATTTTCTTAGTGATCTGCCTACTAAATTTCGTATGAAAATGTCATCTTCGACAAGAAGTATTGTTTCATTTCCTTTGCAGTCAACACATAAATTGAATTCACTCTCTTGAAAACCACTTACTGCCTTTTCGGCAGGGATAACAAGACGAACTGTAGTTCCTATATCCAAAGCGCTATCGACAGAAACATATCCACCGATTTGCTTAACGAAACCATAAACCATTGCCAATCCGAGACCTGCGTATCTCTTCTTGTCTTTCGTCGTATAGAAAGGTTCTTGTATTCTGTCTATATTCTCTTTGGGAATACCACAACCAGAATCCGTAGATTCAACAATCACGTAATCGCCTGGACTCACCTCTGAATCACCTATTCTGCAACCCGCATCGAAGTGCTTGTTATTGACTTTTATCTGAATCTTTCCACCTTTCGGCATTGCCTCTTTTGAATTCAGGATTATGTTGATTATGCACTGTCGGAATCGATCCGGATCCGCTATTATATGATCAACATCAGTGCTAAATACGTTGATTATTTCTATGTTCTCTGGAAGAATCTGTTTAAGAAATCTCAATGTATCTTGGATTAGAACAGGTACATCTATAACTTCAGTTTTTAACTCCTGCATGCGGCTAAAAGCGATTAAATCTGATAAAACTCCGCTTGCATTCTTTGCAGCATTTGAAATATCAACTAACTGCTCTCTTGTTGACCCATCAACACAATCGCTTAACGCTAACTCACAGTTACCGGTGATAACCGTCATGGTGTTGTTGAAATAGTGAGCGAAATCGGCTGACAACGACGCCATAGCTTCCATTCGTTGTACGCTACGCAAGTTCTCTTCAGCCAATTTGATTTCAGTGATATCCCTTAGTGTTCCGAGAATCGCAGGTTTTCCCTTGTACTCTATAGTCCCACTCCACACTTCAATATCTAGGGATCGACCGTTCTTGTGTTTTCCTTTGATCTCGTAAAATAATGTCGAAATATCTCCATCAATACGTTTCCTAATGTTCTCCTGCACCAAATCAACATCTTCGGGCATAGTAAGGTCAATCGGATTCAAACTGTCTAGTAGTTCTTCTGTCGTATAGCCGAAGATTCCACTCATTGCAGGATTGACATATACATATTTCCCGTTTTGAATAACATAAACTCCTAGTTTGGAATGCTCCACCAACTGACGGTAGCGCTCTTCACTTTCCTTAAGTTCATCCGTAACAGCCATCATCTCGGTTATATCGATGCAAACACCATCTAGCCGAACCAAGTTGCCAGCACTATCGAGTGTCGGCGTACAGCTATCTTTAACCCAGCGCACGTCACCGTCGGGACGGACTATTCTATATGCTTCAGATGTCCGTTCGCCTTTGTAGAGCCTTGACAGTGCTTCGCTTACAACCGCAATGTCATCTTGGTGCACCAAACTTAACCATGTCTTGTTTTTCGCAAGAAACTCTCCAGCACTGATTCCAGACATTCTCTCAATACCGGCGGTGTATAGCTTGTACTCATATTCACCTCTCTCAATTGAACCGTAAATTTCAGCGCTCCACAAATAAGCATCCACTGCATCAGTCATAGTGCGGAAGCGCTCTTCGCTTTGTCGAAGCGCTTCCCTTGCGCGTCGTTTTTCCGTAACGTCATGAAACACTAATACCGTACCAATTACATTGCCTTCTCTATCGAGAATTGGCGCGCCGCTGTCATCAATCGGAATCGATGTTCCATCTTTGGATATTAACGCTGTGCTATTAGCAAGCCCGACAACAACACCTTCAGAAATAATACGCTTGACTGGATTTTCTGCAGGTTCACCGGTTACTTCGTTAATGATTACGAACACATCGAATATTGGCTTTCCAACAACTTCTTCAATCGTGTATCCTGTTAGTTGTTCTGCGACAGGATTCATAAAGATAACTCGCGCTTCGTTGTCCGTTGCAATTACCGAATCGCCGATGCTTCGAAGCGTTGTAGATAGCCATTCTCTGCTTTCTATTAATGCGTCTTCTGCTTCTTTTCTCGATGTAATGTCAACTATGAAGCCCTCTAAATAAACCAATTCAAGATCTTCAAACACACCGATTCCAAACTCCTCGACCCATTTGTAATCGCCGGATGTATGCTTCAGTCGATAAGTTATATAATAAACCTGGTTGTTATCTAGGCCTTCATCTATCGTAGTTCGCACAAGTTCAAGATCGTCTGGATGAATCAAATCAGCAAAAGCTACTTGGTTATCCGTAAATTTTTCTTTTGAAAAGCCAGTCAATTCCTCTATTTTATTGTTAAGGTAAATCATTGAATATTTTTCGTCATTCTTACATAAGTATATTGCGCCCGGCACGTTATCAGCAAGCGTTCTGAACTTACGCTCGCTTCTTGATAGCTCGTTTAACGCAAAAATTTTCATTAACGCCTGCCCGACATGTCCAGCAACTATGACTAACAGATCCAAATCTTCTTCATTGTACAAGGACTCGTCAGTATACGTTTGAACCGCCATTACTCCGATTGTCTCTGATTCAACCTTTATCGGGACACCCAACCAAAGCAAAGGTGGCGACCCAATCAGACTGACATCTCCAGCTTTTTTCAATTTAGCAAGTTTTTTTATGTCAATGAACGTAGGCTTGCCAGATTTGCGAACTAACTCTGTCATACCTTTCTTCAGGTCACTGCTGGTAAATATGCTAAGATCATCGTATTGATCAGTGAAATAAGGAATCTCGTAACTTTCCGTTTTCTTGTTGTAAAGTGCGATATAAAAGTTCGATACATCCATCACTAGCGCAAGACTCTTATGTATCATCGCAATCAATTTTTCGATTGTTGTAACTGCTGATGACATCTCCGAGATGTTTAGTAAGACTGTTTGCAGGTGTTCTGCTTTCTTTTGGACGTTAATATCAAGCATCAGCCCGTGAGAGAGACGAATTTCTGCGTCGTCCACCACTGGACTGATAATATCCTTAACCCAAATCACGCTTCCATCTGCTCTGAACATACGATACTCAAGTTCTTTCTGTTCAGCGCTCGATTCACACATCGCTCTGAACTTTTCAAACGCTTCTTTGTCGGCAGGATGAACTATCGATTCCCAGAAATCAACCGTCGTCCACAAAGACAACGAATATCCTAAAACCATCTCAACTTGCGGACTTATGTATACAAATTCATTAGAGTCAAGATTTAACACGAATCGAACAGCATTTGTAGATTCGACTAACAATCGATACTGCTCTTCGCTCTTCCTAAGAGTTTCTATTGAACGAATGCGTTCCGATATATCTCTAACAACAATCAACACGGCAATCTGATTCTCTACGAGTAGTTTTCGAGCAGCGAAATCAATAACAATTTCAGCGCCGCCTTTCCTGATCCCTCTAAACTCAAATGTTTGATGTGATGTTGAGGATAGAATCGCTGCTTGCGTTGCAGCTATGGCTTTTGTTACATCTTCAGCGGCAATCAGCGTATCCAACTTCATATGGAGCAGTTCATCACGGTTATAGTTAAATATTTGGCAGAAAGCTTTGTTGACCCAGTTTAACTCATAGTCTATGATAATCGCGACTCCATCGGATATCTCGTCGGAAAGGTTACGGAATTTCTCTTCACTTTCCTTAAGCGCAGATTCTGATTTCCTGCGTTCATCAATATCCTTAACAACCGAAAGCGTTGCAATCACATTACCTTCAGCGTCGCGGAACGGCGAGGCTGTAACTTGAGTCCACACACCTCTCCCGTCAACTCGTTTATATTGAATTTCGTATGATTCACTTATTCCCTGCTTTCGTTCAATATGGCGCGCCGTTAACCGCTGCCAGTCGCCTTCAAACAGTAACATTTCATAAACGCGTTTGCCGATTAGATGATTTGAATCGTAGCCTGTTAATCTGCAGAGTTTTTCATTCACATATACTATCTCATATGTTTCTATATCAGTAATCAACAAACCCTCACCTAAATTATCTGCAACTAACCGAAATTTAGCTTCAGATTTCTCAAGGTCGTTAATGACCTTCCTATACGAACTTACATCTCTAAGTGATGCGATGCGAACGATCTTATCTTTATATGGAAAGAGTTTTGCTCTAACTTCAACTGTTATCTCTTCTCCGGAATTGGATAGAACGTTAGCTTCAAATGGTTCATCATAAGACGAAACCATATTCTTCATCATAAGCACACGAGATTCAGGAGCAGCTAAGTCGTATGCCATAGCGCCGATTAGCGAGGCTGGTTCAACTCCCAGCATATCTGCGAATCGTTTGTTTACATCGAGAATTTTCCCGGCTTCGTGGACGATGATTCCTTCTTGTGATGCTTCTGATAACCGACGAAAACGCTCTTCACTCGCTCGAAGTTCTTTTTCTGCTATTTTCTTTTCCGTGATGTCTTTAATTGTGCCTATTGCGGCAAATCCGTCTCCATAGGGGATTACACCTACGTTCATATTAACGTGAACAACCGTTTCGCCATCTTGTTTTATCGCTCTAAATTCATACTCGCTCGGCACCTGCTCACCTTTCATTCGAGCATCATGCCTTGTCTTGATAAAATCAACGTCGTCAGGATGACAATAGCGCATAAAGTCCTGTCCAATGATTTCGTGAACCGGACTTCCGACCGTTCTTGCAAACGCTGCATTGACAAAAATCAGTTTACTGTCTTGGATTAAAAACGCACCATCTTGCAAATTCTCGATAAGTATCCGGTATTTCTCCTCGGACAATATCAATGCCGCTTCAGTTTCTTTTAATTCTGAAACATCAGTGTTCGAACTCAAACACATTTGCACAGAACCGTCGGGTCCGAAAACTGGAAACAGATTAGATACGACCGCACAAACCGATCCATCCTTTCTTCTATCTGACCACTCGACACCACGGTATGAACTTCCAAAAAACACCTCGCTTATAACCCTAAGAGATGCTTCCTTCTCTGTCGCTGGCGCAATCGTTTCCCAAACATATCGACCTATCACTTCTTCTTCATCGAAGCCGTACATCTTTTCAGCTTCGGCATTAAAGATAACTATTCGTCCTTCGCGATCGTAACAAACACAAGCGGTTGGAACTTGGTCAAACACCATTTTGAATCTACTCTCAAACTCCTTCAGAGTTATCGGATCAGACCTTGGAGATTCAAGGCATCTGCTGATAGTTAGAATAAATTCTACTCTTCCATCTTTGTCGAGCACAGGATCGCGCGTCTGCTCTATCCAAATCCAATGACCAAGTTTGTGTTTAACTCTATAAGTTACAATTTGATGGGCTGGAGACTCTAGTAGCTTTTCAAATGAGCTTCTAATTGCGATTATATCTTCAGGATGGAGCAGGCTTTCTCCGCTTACTCGCATGTTATAAATTTCATCCGGTTTATAACCCAGTATGCGTTCTACCGAATCGCTTGTCCATATTGGATAACCGTCTCGTGTCAACAAAGCCACTATGTCGCTGGAGTTGTTAGAGATTAGCTTTAATATGTTTACTGATGTATTTTCGCCTTCATCCAACTTTGCTCTGGAATCCATTGCAGCACCTCAGGACAAGCAAAAAATCGCATTGAATCACAGCTATAATGCAGATATTCGATTCAAATTATTAATAAATCTGCGAACTCCCATTTCGAGCACGGGAGTACCATTGAAAATCTTGCTAAAACAGCGCGCCAGATTTTCAGGGTTGCTTATAGTACCATGCACTATGTTAACAAGTTCAGATGTTTTCAGAACTTCCTCATTAAGCAAAACCTGTAATGTTCCTAATTGAGTCGACAAAACTTGTTTATTCATTGGACATACTTCCTGGCAGATGTCGCAACCAAAAATCCAATTACCCATCTTATCTGTCAGTTCGGACGAAACTTCCTCTTTGGCATCTTTATTTAGATAACTTATACACTTCCTCGAATCCAACATATAAGGCTCAACTATGGCACTAGTCGGACACACATCTAAGCATTTTGTGCATGCACCGCATCCCGACAAATTATGAGACTGATGATCGACTGTTTCCGAGTCACTTCCGCTTCTAAAGCCTAATGTTGAGTTTTCTCTTAATGCCGACTCCATTTCCTTAATTGATATATCAAGGATAATCTCGCCAAGCACCACCCAGCTTCCGAATTCGGGGGTTATCAAAAGTGTATTCTTCCCAATAAAACCCAGACCAGATTGTTCAGCGAAGGCTTTTTCGGCAATAGGTTTGTCGTCAACACAAGTAACGCAATTTGCGTTCGGAAATCTCTTCTTAATCACACTTACAAGCTTTTCGAGCTTGCTCGATAAAGCCTTATGATAATCAACGCGCTTAGCGTATCGTGCAACCCAAACATGATCGGAAGTACGAGGTGAAATATTTTCTTCAACATAACTGACTGCAAGGCAAACGACTGTCTTTGCTTCTTTCAGTAAATAACGCACATCGAATCGTTGATTGATATCTCGTTTCAAATAACTCATCGAAGCATTATTGCCTTGACTAATCGATCTTGTGTACTGTTCCGAGTATTGTGTGCCGTTAAGATCAACCACTGACGTTATTGCGAACTTATCGAAGCCTGCCCTGGTTGTCTCCCTCGAAAAAAAATCGTTGACAAACTCTTGATCGGGTTCAGTCTTGTTCATTTCCTAAGACAATCCACTACGCATCAACAGCATAATAGCTCGGTCTCCCCTAACGCTCGAATTAGTGATGCCGTACTCCTTTCTGAACTCAATTATCCGCTTGTCGCTCAAAACATCTTTTCCTCTCGAAACGTGTTTCGCCAACGATAAATCGGTTTCAGCTTTGCCTAGCATTACTTCGCTATCAAGTGCGTGAAACAAGCGAGCTACTATATCTTCTTCGATTGATATTAACTCACGCAAATAACGCCTATCACCAGAAACATCAATAATCATCTCACTTTCGGTATACATCCATGTATGCCAAAGCGGCAAATTAACTGCACTTGAAAGAACTGAAATGTCGATTTTATCCTTCGGATCATCAAAATCCAAGCGGTCAAACGCTTTAATCAATCCTTTTAGGACTCTCTTTCGTGCTCTAAGAGCCTCCATGATTACTAATACAATATCATTGGTATCATTAAGTTTATGTGCAGCATAAAACCCCGATTCATAAGGTTCCTTAATTATTTTTCCTTGTCCAGCTTCTTCAATGTAACAAAATGCGCGCTTAAGATATTCCCCGTTTTCACCCCAAAATCTTTCCGCTGGATATGGAGTCAAGTGTTTTCTAATAGTTGAAATCCCGCTTTCGATTGCATTGTGACCAAGTCCCGATATTTCAGACAAGATCGTACGTCCTCCGCCGGAAAATGTATCCCAATAATCAGTCAGAAGTAATCTTGCAACTTCTCCGGATGAG
>CAZRQJ010000080.1:0-10359 GCA_964602075.1 uncultured Planctomycetia bacterium | reverse complement strand
GTGTTTGCCGGCGTAAGTTAGAAGGTCAAAGTTAATGATAGTTGCGTCTTGAATCGTTTCAAACACGTAACGGATGAAGTTTGAGCCTATGAAACCAGCTCCGCCTGTAACAAAAATGCTCATAACGCTCACCTATATAGCGTTTTAACCCGACGGCTCGAATTCGGTTACAAGTCCGTATAGATAATAGAGATAGTACATTTTTGACAGACTTTTCTTCAACAGCTTAATGAAGTCCGCGTCCGTATTCCCTTCCTTTTCTGCGATTAAAATAATCGTTTCAAGTTCTCTCAACGCTTCGTCCGCGTTGCGCGGAATTTCGTCGCCTGTTATGTAGGGAAGGTTGCGTGGATTGAACTGCGGTCCGCCTTCACCCGGTATTAGGAACGGCTTGTTGCGTGACAGCTTCATAAACAAAGTCGTGCCGTTCGCGCTTTCAATACTCCATTTCAAAACGCTGCCGTTGATCGAATCGGGTTGGGGCGATCCCGCTATCATTTCGATTAACGTCAAACGATTGCCAAGATTTATAGTCAGATCGATGCTCAACGGGCCGTCTTCATAATAGAAGAGGGGTGTGCGAAGATAGAAAATGTTAGCATCTTCGTCGTCAGCGTATAAATAACTTCGTGTCGCATAGTTGATCGCGAATTTATGGTCCTTGACACGAACAGGTATGCGACCTAGCTCGCGGGTTGCGCTAACATACAGATATGTGCCGCTTTCTTGCAATAACCCACCCCAGGAATCCACAACATTTACGACGCCGAAATCGTCTATCGTATAGTGCGTGCGAGCTTTGGTCGTTGCGATCGGGGTTGGTTGCGTTTCTTCCGAACCAGCCGCATCTTCCGCGCTAGCGCTTTCGGTTTCGTCAGACGGCGCAGCGCTCGTGCTTGATTCGTCTTCACTATCGCTTATTTGAGCGAAGGCAATTTGCGAGTTAAGTGCTAATAATAAAAGTAAGCCGAATATAATTCGTAATGTCACGCGCATCTAAATCTCCACAGATGAACTGCGGCAAACACTACCGCAAGGCAATCATGATAACACGTTTGCTGTCAAGTCGGACAAGCGCTTATCCGTCGCAACGTTCACGATGCGAAATTAACCGCTTAACAAAGACTTCGGCTGCGTTCAAAAGTTCAACAACATCGGATTCATGTTCGCTTTCAGCATAGAGCCGAACAATGGGTTCCGTACCGGATAAACGCATCAATAGCCACGAGCAGTCATCGAAACAAATTTTACGTCCGTCGTTCTTTTCAATTTTGTTAACTGAACGGTTCGATGTTTTCAAACATAAAGCGTCGTCGTTAAGCGCATTGTCAAGTTCATCGTAGGTTAACGTTTTCAACAAGGGTACATTTTTCGATTTGAAACAAAGTCTGCCGAAAAGATCATATAACTCGGTACGTAAAAACGATAGTCTACCGCCACGCGCAGCAATCGCTTCAAACAAAACGAGAGCCATAACGATTGCGTCTCGCTCTGGAAGCCAGAACTTAAAGCCTGTGCCGCCGCTCTCCTCGCCGCCTATCAGCACTCCGCCTTTTCTAAATTCCTCGGTTACAGTTTTGAATCCGACGGGTACTTTTATGAGTTCCACGTTTAGGTTCGCAGCAACGCGGTCAACAACCGAACTGAAGCTGACGGTTCCGACAGCTTTTCCTCGCTCGCCTTTTTCTAGCACAAGATGACGGAGGTGAATCGAGAATAGCTCGCTGCTTAGAAGAACTGCGCCCGTTTCGTCAATCGCGGTTAGCCTGTCGCCATCGCCGTCGAACGCTATGCCTATCGCCTTACCGTTTGAGTCAATAACTCGCTGCCTCAAACTCTGCAATCTCTCCGCTACGGGTTCGGGTCCGCTGCCTCCGAATGTCGGGTCAATGCCTACGCGCAACGATTCAAAATCAATGCCGATTGAGTTAAAAACACGCGTCGCGAGATCCGCGGCTGCGCCGTGCATAAAATCTACTATTATCTTCGGCAAAAATCGCCCGTTGAGCTTCGGATTGAGTTCCGCGAATTGGATCATTGCGCATTCGGGATAACGCTCGTTAACGTCGAACTGCAAATTATGCAAATATTTTGGATCGAATTCGAGCGACTTAGCAACATTTTCGCGATTAACTCGCTCTAAAATAGTCGAACTTGAAGCGAGTGTTGAAATTTCACGCTGATATTCCGGTGAAGCGCTTCCGCCGAAATTGTCCTTGATTTTCACGCCTAAATATTGCGGCGGATTGTGACTGGCGGTAATCATAACACCCAATGCCGCGCTTTTAGCTCGCGTGTACCAAGCTAACACCGGCGACGGTAAACACGTTGATGAAACAAACGCCGTACCACCGAGCGCCGTCCATATGCGAGCAAAGTTATGTGCGAAGATATCCGCCATAAACCGTCGGTCGTACCCTATCAGAATCGTTGGAACTTCGTTTTCATTGTCTAATCTGGTTTTATTAAACAATGAGTCGCAAATGCACGCAACCGAATCGATTGTGAAATCACGAGCGATTATTCCTCGCCAACCGTCTGATCCGAATTTAATTGGTCTTAGCAATTGGTTAAATAACCGATTCGATTTCTTCCTTTAACTTGTCATAATCGCGATATCCAACCATAGTTTTTTCGTTGATGCCATTTTTGAAAATAATTATCGTCGGTACACCGCGAATCTGATAACGTGAAGCCAAATCGGGCGAATTGTCGGTATTCACTTTGAATACCTTCATTTTGCCCTCGTATTCTTTACTAATGCGATTAATAACGGGCTCCAGCATCTGGCACGGAGGACACCAGATTGCACCAAAGTCAACAAGTACTGGGATATCAGCATCCAACACTTCATGCTGGAACTGTTCGCTTGATATTTCTAAAGCCATACTGAACTCCTAACTAGCGAGTGGTTTTGATTTTAGCTCATGCGATAATGATGGGCAATATGAAACCCACTTCGATTATTCTGGACTTTTTATCACAAAGTCGTCGAATGCCGCTTTCACGCCTTTAGCAGTTACAAAAGCAACTCCACCCGCGCCAAGATCCTCTATCGGGAACATCTCCACTATCTCGTTATTCAACCTAAAAACATAATCGTCAACGACTCGGTTGATTTCAAGCGTGTTGAGTTCGTTTGAGATAATCAGGCTTGATTTCGTCCAGTCGACGAGCCTTTTAACATCTCCCTTTTCGGATCGCTGTATGGAATAATAGCCGTCGTTAGTGATAATGAAAGCGAGATATGACGTTTGGCTAGGCGACACCTGCACAACGAGTCCGAATCCAAGTTTGTCCGCTCCGTCGAGTTTCATAGCATTCACGGATACTTTGTAGCGGTTGAATCTACCGGCTACAAAGCTGAATGCATCTTCGTCGGCTTCATTTGCGTCTATAACATACTGGCCATTTTGTTTAATCAATTGGAAAGTTTTGCGCTCACCAGTTTTGAAGAGTCCGTCAAAATCGTCGTCGAACGAATCCACGAAATAGTCGTTGACTTTGAGCGACAGGTCAATGAAGTTGTCCGGTTGCGGTTTAACCATTCCAGTAGTGTCCGTCAATCCTTTAATGCCTTCGACGAGGAAATTCTGATATTCGGCGGACGAGCGACCCGATAGAAAAACTCCGTACCCTCCGCGATCGATGCTTTTATCTTCAACAACCGCTAATGGAACATCGTTGATTATCAAATAGAATTTTTCACCTTCGAATAGAACCTGCAAGCGATTTATTCCGTTCTTTTTAATGGCATCAGTAGCGGTTGGTTTAGTCAAATCAGTCAGTTCTTCGCCTATGACACGCACAAACTTGTAGAAGCCCGAAGCGTAAACCTGAAGGACATAGTAGTCGCCCCAGCCATCGGGTCTGTTTCGATATCGAACTACCAAACCTACATGGTTCGATGCAGGTTTGGGTGCATCTGTGAAGAAAGCGTCCACCGAGACACGACCGTCGGCAAGATCGCCTTTTATCGTACTAGGAGTGGGCCAATCCGAGGCAGTCAAGTCAACAAGATATGTTTTGTGATCTGTATATTTGAATTTGCTGTATTCGTCTTCACCTTCATAAAAAAGCGGCTTAGCTCCAGAAAAGTCGTCAGCGACAACGCGCGTATATTTGTAATCGGGAATTTCGATTGATTTAGTTTGATCTACAACTTTATCGGTTTGAATAATTTGCAAACTGAAATTGTCGAACTCGGCGGATGCGCCCGGTGTTGTGTAGAGACCGAAGCCGCCAGATTGCATGTTTTCATCGTTTATTATGCTAACTTGCTCTCCGTTAATGTAGAGAATTATTTGTGATCCTATACAACGTGCCTTGATTCGATTCCAGCCCGTAGTTATTGTCGACGACTCCTGTCCTGGGTAGAATTGCGTAAACTTGTCGCCAGTCAGTTTACCTGAATGGAACTTGCTGAAGTTGTCGATACTGAACGTGTAGTATGAATACTTGCTTCCGCCGCTTGTAACTACGCGAAAGAGAATGCCTGCGCTTGCGCTCATCGCCATTTCGTCGAAATCGAGTAATCGAACATCTACCGCTATTTCAAAATCTGCAATCTTGTCTTGGACGATAGACCTTCCGATACTTTTTGCGCTCATAGCGTTGATTTTGTAAGCGCCCCTATTTGTGTAAACATATTCGACTCCGCCAGCTGAACCCGCGTAAAACAAACCTTTTTTGTCGAAATTTTCCGTCAAATAAGGGATTTGTTTTTGCTGCGCGTTAAGTTGTGCGGGTAAGCCGAATAAAATCAACAATAATAATGTCGCAAAAAACCCATTTGCTAAGCGTTCCATAATTAAATATTAACACATTCACTTGCGTTTAGGTTTACCGCTTGCATGAAATGTGACTCGATTGTTTATCGCTTCAGTATATGATTTGCGATAATTTTCCTCATTGAAGCATTATCCAAAACTGCAAGTTACATCTCGCTAAAGTGCATTTGTTTAAGTTTGATTTGATACCCTGTGCTAGAATTCGGTTTTCGAGGAGGTCATATGAGCGAAGATATCACCAACAAGTTTTGGGACACGATCATCGTTGGAGCCGGTCCTGCTGGACTGACCGCTGCAATTTATGCCGCGCGCGCCAATATGAGCACGCTACTATTCGAGAAAGCGATTACGGGCGGACTTGTTTCGCTGACGCACGAAATCGAGAATTATCCAGGGTTCGTTGATGTGCTCTCCGGTCCTGAACTTATGCGGAGATTTGAAGGGCAAGCTCAACGCATGGGTGCCACCATTGAATTCAGCGAGATTCAAAAAATTGAAGACGCTCCCGATTATCACCCAGCTGCCAAAAGACTTACAGATTGGATGGGTCGCGAATTTTTCGCTAAATCTGTCGTCATTTCAACAGGCAGCCAGCCGAATCGTTTACCCGCTAAAAATGCTGAAGACTTTTTGGTAGAGGCGTTAGCTATTGTGCTACCTGTGATGCAAACTTTTATATAGATAAACATTGCATTGTTGTTGGCGGCGGAGACGCTGCTCTAGAAGAGGGATTATATCTAACAGGATTTTGCAATAAAATCACTCTTGTCCACCGCCGTCAAGGATTTAGAGCGACACCGCGTGCAGTTGAAAAGGCGATAAATCATCCGAAAATGACTTTTGTTCTGGACTCGGTTGTCGAGGAAGTGCTAGTTGACGATTTCGTTAAAGGAGCGCTTTGCAAAAACTTGGTTACAGGCGAGAACTTCACAATCGACTGCGATGGAATTTTCGTGTTCGTCGGTTACACGCCTGTTACCGAGTGGTTGCGCGGTTACATCGAGTTGAACGACGCTAACGAAATCCCTGTGACGCGTGGCATGGCTACTTCTAAGCCCGGCGTCTTTGCCTGCGGCGACGTCATTGAGCACGCTTATAAACAAGCTGTGGTAAGCGCAGGCAACGGATGTATAGCGGCTCTTTCCGCCCGTCACTATGTTGATAACCTCGACTAAGCGTAAGGCGTTGATTAAAATAAAGTATGTATAGATTTGAAGTAACCGGAGAAATCAAGTTTCACGCATCGCATCACTTAAAGCGTTATCGCGGGACAGCTGAAACGCCTCACGAGCATGACTATCGGCTGCGTGTAACGTTATCGGTCGATCGCTTAGACGATGACGATATTTCGGTTGACTTTATCCTGATGGATCAAATCTTGACTAAATTGAAAGCGAAGCTCGATCAAAGCGACATTAACCAACTTCCGATGCTTGTCGAAAAAAATCCGACTGCGGAAAATTTTGCACTTTACATCGGCGAAGAAATCTGCGATGAGCTTCGATGTGTGGTAAACGCGCGCCTCGCCAGTGTAGAAATCTGGGAGCTTACGAATATGTCTGTGCGCGTTATTTACGACTGATTCGTCTTAAATCACAAATCGCAAAGAAGACTAAGTATCCGCAGCGGACGTTGCCTTTTCCAAAGCGAGTTTTGTGAAGTAGTTCTTAGCCGTAGCATCCAAGTCTTGCGGAAGCGGCAACAAATGCTGCAACGCGGAAGTTCTTTCCGCTTCTTTGAACGATTGAGGATCTATCTGCTTGACTTTCCATAGCATAAACTGCCCTAGCGAACGTTCATTAGTGAAGACGGTCAGATAGGCGTAGTTAAGCGGGAACATCGGCTCGTCTGGAAATTCGAGAATGCCGGACAGAAGAAGGTCTGCCGCTTTCTTGAATTCCTTTAGCGGAACGAAGGCTAGACCTCTATTCAGCCATGCATCCTTGTTTTTCGGTTCGATACGGAGAACTTCGTCGTAACAATCAATTGCTTTGGCGTATTGCTCAAGTTTGGCAAGAATCGTGCCTTTGTTGAGCCATGCCTTTATGTGGTCCGGCTTGAGTTTGATTACGCGTTCGTAATGTTCAATTGCCTTCAAGAATTCTTCAAGATTATCGTAGGACTTTGCCCAGTGAAAATACACTTCGGGATTACGCAGTTCGTATTTCACGATGCGTTCGAAGCAATCGATCGCTTTATAGTGTTCACCGAGATTGTTGTAAGCAATACCCAAATCCAACCATACTTCAAGGGAGCTTGGGGACAGTTCGAGGCTCTTAAGGTAGGTTTCAACCTCGAAGTTCCATTCTTTAGTCTTTTCCTCTTTTGTCTTGCTGACTTCGCTCAACGATCGATGAGCGTGACCAAGTTCATACCAAGCTCTATGGTCTTCTGGGTTGCGGGATATGAAGAATTTTAACGCTTCGATTTCTTCGTCAAACATGCCTAGGTCGTGCAGAAGGCGGCTCTTCATATAGAATCCCAAGTCGTATTCGATTTCAAGTTCAATACAACGGTTAAAGTCGTCAAGAGCCTTCATCTTTTCACCGAGTTTCCAGAAAACTCGAGCGCGGTTGTAATAAACTTTGGCGTTATACGGATCCCTATCAATTACGTTGTTGAAGTTAGTGAGCGCTTTATCAAATTTTTCCGTGAAAAAGTATGCCAAACCGAAGTTATTCCAAGCGTTAACGTCGTCCGGATAATGTTCGAGATAGTACTCGTAGTTTTCGACGGCTTCAGTCCATTTCTTTGTGTTGCATAAAGCGCAACCGCGATTATATAAAATGTCAACTTCGTCCTTCAAATCATAAGCGCGCTCTATATATTCTAGTGCGCGATTGTTTTGGCCTACTTTGCCGAGAATTATTCCAGAGTTGTACCATGCGTAACTGTGCTTCGAGCTTGCGTCGTATGCGTTCTGGAAGCACATAAGCGCATCTAAAATGAAACCGTCTTCGTAATAGAGAATGCCTAAGTTGTACCAGCTGTCGGGATGACGTTTCGATTTCGCTATGCAATCTTGATAGCCTGCACGTTCACTGTCGCGGTTGCCGAGATAATGATAAGCTAGCGCCGCGTTGTAATACATGTAATCTTCTGCGCCTTTCATAGCAGCAAGCTTTTTCCAAACGTCTATCTCTTCCCTGTGTTTGTCGGCTTTGTTGTATGCAAGGACGAGAGCATGCCAAGTCGAACGATTCTCGCTGTTAAGTTCGAGAGCTTCTTTATAGAATTTAATCGCTTGATCGTACTTCCCAAGTTCGTAAGAACCCCATCCTTTGCCGAACAAGCCCCATTCAGAGCGAGGGAATCGTTTTAGTATCTCGTCGAGTTTACCCATTGCAGGCTCGAGTATTCCACGCTTCAAATCGTTGAACGCGTTTACGAGCATACGTTGTTCAAAGTCCTTCTGCTCTTTCTCTCGATCTACTTTTTTCTTGAAGACATCTTTGAAGGAAGCCTTGTTCATCTCAAGTATTTCGTTAAAGTCGCTAATTAGGAAACCTTCGTCAATCAGGTCGCGCTCGATGAAACTCACTACCTTGGGAAGAATAAAACCTGCGCGAGGTTTGAGGTCGGTATACGAACTGTGGTTGAAGAAACTGAACGTGTATTTCATTTCTTGTTCAATCTGTGGAAGCGCAAGTTTCTTGCCAAGTGCTTCAAAGAAAGCGTCTGAATTTGAAATCTCAAAGGTTTTGAAATCTTTACCCGCCTTTCGGCCTTTAAGCATAAGCGCCATAATTTGTACTGGCGGTCGCTTGACGTTATCTTTGAAAGCCCATATTAGACCTTTGTTAAGAACTTCGGGATCCTCTTCAACGAGTTCCATAAGTGTATTCATTACGCCGTATTCGAGACCCGAATAACCTATAACAACAAGCCCTGTGTTTCTTAGAGTTTGGCGCAGTTTCGCTTTCATGTCGTCATGCAGCTTACCCATGCCCTCGCGAAGGTAGGTGACGTTATAGTTGTCGTAACTGCCGTGGATTTTCAATACGTAATGTCTGTCATCGTCCTTGATTTCGGATAGCGAATCAACGTCTTTTATCGTTATGCAGGTTATGCCGCGCAGTAGATAAAACGCATCTTCGAGCAGCGTGTCCCAGTTCGTCGTATATATCAGCGGATTGATCTTGTCGAATTTCACCGCCAGCGCTAAGCAGTAATGAGCGGGTGACGGATCTTTGCCTTCCATCAACTTACCGAAATATTCACGGCGAAGTGTATTTGCAGGGTATTCCTTCTCAAGGCAGGTTATGTATTGGTAGTCCTTGTTGAACCACTTCTCTTTGAATAGCCAGTCGGCAATATCGTCATACTTAACAAGCCCTCGCTTTGCTGGGTGGGTCTTTTCGTAGACGCGAACACTAATCTCTTCAACGATGTCTTTGCTGACTGGCATCTCTGCGCTCTGGCTTACACCAGCTCCGATTAGAAACTGCCAGTTTTTACCCGCAGAGGCTATGCGTTCAATAGCCTCATCTTCGCTGATAAATGACTCTTCGAAGATCTGCTTCGGGTCTAGTTCTTCAATTTCTTCAGCCTTATGGCGGCGTATCTCGATCATTTGGCCCTCCAATAGCTATTCCCCATTCCACCTGGGACGGCAGCTTCTTGTCGTGTCTATTCAAACAAATTAGACGCGTATTATCCTCTATGCGAGGATGCACATTATCGACAAGCTCCGCCGAACTCGGATTATAACACACGCTTTCAAAGCATAAAGTAATTAGCATCGGTTCGAAAATAAGTTTACGAACGATATACCCTATTTACTATGGAATTTAGTAAAAAGCTTTTATGAAATCCATATCAGGCTGTATAAGTTTAGCATTGTGCGAATGTTGTTCTATAATTAGCCACTTTATTTTGGAGTTAGTTATGCAGATTCCACTCGTAGATTTGTCGCATCAGTACTGTGAACTTGCCGAAGATATAAACGCGGCTCTAACGAACGTTTGTTCCAAGACGGCATTCATCCTCGGTCCCGCAGTGACATCCTTTGAAACTGCTTTTGCAGATTATCTGGGAGTAAAACATTGTATCGCTGTGAATAGTGGAACAAGCGCGCTGCATCTTGCGCTCCTCGCTTTAGAAGTCGGACCAGACGATGAAGTTATCTGTCCGTCGTGGACATTCATTGCCTCGATTGAAGCGATTCTATATACCGGAGCCAAGCCAGTATTGGTTGACAGCGATATCGACACATACAACATCTCTCCTGCCGCAGTTCTCGAAGCGATTACTCCGCGAACAAAAGCGATCATGCCCGTTCATATTTACGGACGACCGGCTGCTATGGACGAGTTGACGAATATTGCCCGCGACAACGGTATAGCAATAGTCGAAGACGCAGCTCAAGCGCACGGAGCGATATATCGAGGCTCATATTGCGGCGCAATTGGCGAAATTGGTTGTTTTAGTTTTTATCCCTCGAAAAACCTTGGCGCATATGGCGAGGGAGGAGCGGTCACGACGAACAACGACGAACTTGCTTCCAGCGTTCGAATGATGAGAAGCCACGGGGAAATCGAAAGGTATGTCCACAAAGTTATTGGTTACA
>CAZRQJ010000079.1:9702-10372 GCA_964602075.1 uncultured Planctomycetia bacterium | reverse complement strand
GAAGGGGTCGCAGTGGATGATTCAGGGAGCATGGCTAATGTGGGTTTTCTCCAGCGGGGATTTCACCAACGATTTCGATGATGGCTACGTTTTAAGGGCAGACTATGTCTATCCGCTCGGAGCTGCTGGAGTATCTGGTGGAGAGGTCGGCATTGGCTACACCTATGCTCATTTTAGTGATGATGGTGGTGCTGCCGCTACCTCAAACGACTTCAACGAAAACGGCATTAACTTACAGTATATGTATCATTTTCAACCAAACATCAGTTTCCGTGCCGGATACGACTATTTCTTTGATCCCGATCCGGGAAGCATCGACGGGATGTGGACATTTGGTTTGATGTATCACTTCTAAAAAAGAACAGATCGGGTGGCTTTCCGCCCGATTTGCTTTTTTCGTCAACTTAATCTCATGTTAGTAACCTAATGATCGCGCATTCTTTGTGCGCAGTAATTCATTTCAATTCGATCAGCATATTTATCAGCTCAAACCATATTGTCGGAAATCAATTCCACTACTGTGTCCTTTAGCATCGCTTCGCACCATCGCTCAAAGTTAATGTTATTAAACAAGCTAAACCTCTTAATGGTAGCGATTTTTTTATACTGATATTATTCGCAAATCTAACCCAAATTTCGTTTATGAATCAATCTGGACACCTGCTGTTTT
>CAZRQJ010000079.1:7731-9692 GCA_964602075.1 uncultured Planctomycetia bacterium | reverse complement strand
AATCCAAGCTCGTGTCAATGCATTTCGGCGAAAGAATTTTAGAAAAATCGGGGCGGTGAGATTTGAACTCACGACCTCTTGCTCCCAAAGCAAGCGCGCTGGACCGGGCTGCGCTACGCCCCGAAAAGACTATTCTACCACGAACATTGGACGTTAATTGAACTAGAGCTAACAATTTTGCGTTTCTTTCCTAGAGAAATTTCTGATCCGTCGTATAGAGTTTACAATGAAAATGTGATACAATGGCACGTCTTTGTTGATAACTTGTTTGCGGATTGCCGCCTAGCCGTATGTCAAGTGAGGGTGGTGCCATGCGCTCTATATTTTTCTCTTTAGTATTAACTATCGTTACATTGATTGTGTTCGCCCCGGCAATAGCCTACGCGGAAATCGTCAATGTAGTTTTTCTTCACACGAGTGATACAGGGGGACAACTTTATTCGTTTACTCCAAGCGATCCAAGTCTTTCTGCTATCGGCGTGACGACAAAACCTATTGGTGGAGTTGCTAAAAGACATATTTTCGTCAACACGAAACGCCAGCACACAAAGATGGAGTGGATTCTGTTCGATAGCGGCGGCTTCTTTGGCGGAAGCCTTCTTTCGAGCGCATATCAAGGGTATGTTGATATTGAGATGATGAACAAACTCAAATACGACGCCGCATGTGTTGGTCTCGGAGATTTCAGATTTGGCAAAAACATTCTTAAAGAGCGGATTTCACAAGCTAAATTCCCTATTCTTTGCGCAAACATAAAGTCCAATGATGCAAGCGAAAAAATTGCTGATTCATACGTTATTCAAGAGAGGGCTGGAGTTAGATTCGCGATTTTCGGACTCATTTCGGCAAAGACTGCAAGCTACATTAATCCGAAAGCAGGTGAGGGGCTTGTTATTGAGGATCCGGTCGAAACAGCAAAAAGACTCGTGCCTGAATTGAAAAAAAGCGCAGACATTGTTATTGCGTTGACACACCAGGGAGTTTCACAAGACATAATTCTCGCTGCAGAAGTTCCCGACATCGACATAATTTTCGGTGGTATGGGCGAAACTGAACTTCAACTACCTATGAGAATGGACGATACACTAATAGTACATGCAGGCAAATGGGGCAAGAAAGTTGGAGTTCTAAAAGTCACATTTGAAAGCGACGATAGCGGGTGGCACATCCGCTATTTCGACGAAACACTTGAAGCGATGGATGGAAGATGGAAAGAAAACACTGACATACTGCGAATTTTGAACGACTACACCAATCGGCTGGACACAAAACTTGCAGAGGTTGTTACTGATCTTCCGAAAGCGCTTGACATAACTACAGTTCAAGCGTCCGAATGTCCGATAGGCAACCTTGTCGCAGATATTGCACGTGAATATGCGGGGACTGATGTTGCATACATAAGCGCCGCGAGCTTCAGAGGCGGACTGCCTGAAGGGCCCGTAACTAGCAGAAATGTATATGAGGCGTTTCCCTGCGATCACACTCTCGTGACATATGAGTTAACCGGAAGGGAGCTTTATAAACTCATGTGCGAGGGCGCTGGCAAAATCGGCACGAACGGATTTCCTCATGTCTCCGGTATGACGTTTGGTCTATATAACAACAAAGCATATGACGTAACAGTCAAGGGCTTGGATATCACTGCGAATTCTACCTACACTGTAGTAACAACCGATTTTATCGCTAGAGGCGGTGACGGATACAGCGTATTTCAAGACAAAACTCCGCTTGTGTATGTTGGCGTACCAGTACGAGATGCAGTTGAAGCATACGCTAAACAACATGCAAACATTAAACCCGTACTTGAAGGGCGTGTCCATTTCCTGACAGAAGCTTCGTCCGAACCTTTTGACGCAAGCGTTGTTTTCGAGCCTGATGTATCGGACGAAAGCGATCTCGGTGACGAAGGACTTACATCGAGCGGTGGGGTTGCGCTGCTACCTGACGAAGGAATCGTGAAT
>CAZRQJ010000079.1:2599-7721 GCA_964602075.1 uncultured Planctomycetia bacterium | reverse complement strand
GACGCAGTAGCAACAAACACGAACGATAGCGGAACGGTCGGCCATCAGCCACTAATGGTTGAAGAAGTATACATTGGGATATCAGAGTTAACCAAAGATGACATTCACTACGCATTTGCCGTATTACCTCGCTTAGATAAAGGCAAGCAGCTTTATGAATTTCGATTAGTTGTTACAAACAACAGCGATATCAACAAACTCGTAAACTTTCCAACTCATCAACGAGCGGATTTCTTCGTCAAGGAAGGGGATAGAATCGTTTGGAATTTCGGATTTTGGCGTTATTGGGCAGCTCTAGTTGACTCAACTACCATTTTACCGAGCGAGTCGCTTGTTTTCAGTGCTTTATGGGATGGGATGGAAAATTCGGGTGTGCCTGCAGCAAAGAAACTCTTTAGATTTGAAGGACAATTCCTTGCTACAGTCGGTGTGCCGGTTGGCTTCACTGGGTTGTTTGAATGGAAAGAACCAGCATCTGGAAGCGCGATTCCATCACCAACTGCACAGCCTGTCCTCTCATCTCCTCCGCCAGTTGTTGAAAATGAGGTAGATAATGAAAGCGGAGAGAACATAGAGGAAGAACCAGAAGAGGAAACGCAACCGCCAGCTGAATGGTTCTAATGATCATACGGATCAAATTGTTTTACTTATAGATTTCTTTGATTAATAACACGTTCGTTACATTCAATGTAGAGCCAACTTCTGCTAAAATCCATTATGTTCTTCGTAATCATCAGGGGTGGTTTGCTGTGAAGAAAGTGAATTTGATAACCACAATCGTGGGAATCGCACTTATCGTAGCTTTTTCCGTACTTATCGGTTTTCTATCGTGGAATGTAAGTCTGACTTCATTAGGACTAAATACGCAGGATTTCTACCAGTCATATCGATCCAACATAAACAAGCGTTTTTCAGCATCTGCGCGCAAACTTGGCATGGTTGACGAACTTGCCGAGCAGTCGCTAAAAGCATTAAAAGATCGTGATTATGAAAAAGCGCTCGAACTCACAGCTCAAGGTTTGAAGCTATCTCCAAAAAATGGACTCTTACACGCAAGGTATGCAAGCGCGCTTGCGCAGACAGAGTCCCCTGAAAAAGCTATCGAATATTTAGATGCATTAGATGTATCAGTTGCAGGAAAAAAAGAAGTTCAACGAACAATGGCTGGTCTTTTACTTCGCAAAGAACCAGAGAGAGCAATAGAGGTTTTCACAAAGCTAGCCCTTGAATACGCTGATGACAAAGAGTGCCAGCTGGATGCGGGTAAGGCTTATCTACAGATAAAAGACGACAGCGAAAAAGCTAGAGAATATTTCAGAGCGGCTATAAAATTAGATCCTAGATACGAAAACGCATATCAAAGTTTGCTTTCTATAGCTAGGGATAAAAATGATCGTAAAGAAATTCTCAACAAGCTCGTCGAGATCAATCCAAAATCGAGCATGTACTTAGGTGAACTCGGTTGGGTTGAATACGAGGACGGCGAATTTGAACGCTCACGAGTCTTCAGCAAAAAAGCGTTAGACTACGACAAGGAAGCGTATTACGCGCATTTCAACCAAGCTCTCGCAGAGCTTAGGCTGGGTATGAACGACATTAGTTGGGATACCTATGTCAGAGCGTCATTTGCTTGCGTAAAAGCAAAAGAACGTTATCCCTTAACAGGCGCAATGACTGACCTAGAAGATGTGCCTGCTTTTGAAAACGCAGAGTTCACGCAAAAAGTTATGTACTTCTTGGAGTACGGCGACAAGTTTGCTTCGCAAGGTGCCGCTGGATATTTGGATAAGTACGGTGCCGATGCATACGTTTTCGAGGGCAAAGATCTAATATCAGGTAAAAATGTTTCGTTAGCAGACTACAGAGGCAAGCTTGTATTTGTGGATTTCTGGGCTAGCTGGTGCGGTCCGTGTGTTGACGAGATTCCAAATGTAGTCGCTTTGCAAAATGAGCATGGTGGAGAAAAATTTCAAGTTCTAAGTCTTTCGGTTGACGAAGCCGGTAAAGAACCCGCCTTGCAGAAACTAATCAACGAATACAACATTAATTATCCTGTTGTTTATACCGGCGAGGGATGGGATCAGCCGTCTGTGGAAAAATATGAACTTGCGTATATACCAAACACATGGGTGATTTCTCCAGAAGGCAAAGTTCTTTACCATGATTTACGCGGCGAGGATCCATCGAGATATGTGAAGTCGTATCTTGCAAATCCAACCAGCGTAGGGAACGTAAAAATTGAAGTGGACGTAACAAAAACAAAACTATCGTTCTCGGTAGAAGGTGACGGATTTACTCCGCCAGCCGCGCAAGTCACTGTCCTTATACCCTACGAATTCGCAACCGGAAACGGATACAAGATAAGCAACCACAACTTTACCCAGTCAAACAGCGTTCTTAAAGGTGAGGTTGAATTTCCTATAGTTGAGTATACATTTCCGTATGTCTTCTATAGTGTTGAGGTTAATGCACAAGGTATACCTGACCCATTTATCAACGCGGGCGTGATCGATTTAGAGGAGAGTGAGGATACAGTCGAGAACGCAGGAAAAAACGACAGGCAGGAGCAAGCTGAATAACGTGAGCGAATCGCCTAAAATTGTGCCAAGCGCGGAAAAACAGACCAAACCCGCTCGATTGCCATATTTCTTTCAGTTTTATCTCGTTTTCTTGCCTTTCGTCTTTTTCTTGTTCGAGTTTCGAGAGCCGCCTAATACATTCACTGATTATCAGTATTACGCAGTAGCTTACTTACTTCTCTCGTATCTCATAGCAGTATTTACTGCACAAGGAAGCCTGGCACGCATAGTTTTTATAGTTTTCACGATATTAGCGTTGCCAATCTGGTTCGAAAGGTTTCTGGCTGATTTTATAGGAACTCTGCCCTTTGTTAATCCCGATTTCTTATATTATGGTGCAGGGTTCTTGGCAATCGCAACAGGATTTCTGTACCTAATTGCTTCAGGATTTCCAAGAGACGCTTTCTACTCTGCAAAGTGTTTGATTAACAAGTCATATGCTTTGATAACAGCTTTGTTTGCTATCGCTTCCGCCGTGGCTCTCTTTATATATTTTCAGTTGACAGGCAAAGCTTTAGCGTTCTTTTCGAGCGTAGGATTTCCTTTTTATTTTGCTTTAACTATTGCTTTTGCGTTAGCGAACGGAATCATGGAAGAGCTCATGTTTCGCGGGCTACTTCAGTCCGTTCTGGCTCGTTCGTTTCCTATTCGCTTTGCTGTAATATTCCAAGCGCTCTTGTTTGGGATTATTCATTATAACGGCACCCCATCAGGAGCGGTAGGCATAACGCTTGCATTCATATTCGGTTTAGCACTCGGTTGGTTGACGGCGCGATCGAATAGCATTCTTCCAGCAATAGTCATTCACATCGTCGCTGATTTCGTTATCAGGTTGCATTTGTAATAAACAGAATAATCGCACAAACGTGTATAATAAGCTTGGTGAGCGTTGTGAGTAAAGCGTTGATTGATGGCGTATCAGTGAAGAAACTCAAAGTCATCCCAGACGAGCGTGGACGACTTATGGAGATACTTCGCTCGGACGATTCCAGTTTCACGCGTTTCGGTCAGGTTTACATGACTACCGGTTATTCGGGTGTGGTTAAAGCATGGCACTATCACAAAAAACAGACCGACAATTTCTGCGTCGTGCATGGAATGATGAAGGTGGTTTTATACGATTCGCGCGAAGAATCTCCAACATTTGGTTTTGTTAACGAGTTTTTTATAGGCGAGCACAATCCTGCTTTAATAACAATTCCTCCTTTTGTTTATCACGGATTTAAGACAATCAGTGAAAGTGAAGCGGTATTGATTAATGTGCCAACCGAATTGTACGATTACGCTCAACCGGACGAGCATCGAATTCCGCCTAACAGTGAAGAAGTGCCTTACAATTGGGAACGACGAGACGGTTAATGAAGCAAGTCAATGGAACAGTGGGTTTGGTCAGCGCTGGAGCTGATTTGTCTATTTGGGCAGACAACCTGGAAAAGCTCATATACTTGTTCGCAAAAATGCATTCCGCGACATCATTAAAAGTCGCTCTCGATCATTTGTGCACATCAATTCCGTCGCTTTTTGTTGGTTGCGAACCGACGGTTTACATAATCGACAGAGAGACTTTCGATCTTATGTTCTATTCAGGAATGCAAGAAGCAAGATCACCTACAGAAGCATTTAAGGTTGAGTTGGCGAATAAGGTTATAACAACTGAATCACCCGTCAGATTTTCAAAAAAACGAACTGAAAACGAGTTTGCGGAAACATATACGGACATTAGCCAATTCCCGTTGTTCGCTGTTGCAGTGCCTCTGAAAAACAAACTTGAGCAAATCGCAGGAGTGCTCGTTCTCTCTTTCGAAAAGAAGGATGATATAAGTTTCGTTGAAGAAGAACTGATAGAAAAACTCCTTAGCTTCCTGCCTGAAATTATTTCAGACCAACAGCGCTCAACCGATGCTCCGGAATCCATCGAGCGTTTCAATATGATTTTGGATGTTGGAACAAAAATAGCTGCAAAGATTGAGCTTGCTCCATTGCTTGCCGAAATTGGAAGGGCTTGCAGTGAGCTTCTCGAAGCGGAACGATCAAGCGTATATGTTGTTGATGAAGACAGGGATGAGATTTACACGCTTTTTGTGCAAGCATATACAATAGGTGAGATCAGGCTGAAACAAGGACAGGGAATAGCAGGTCGTGTATTCGAGAGCGGACATTCGTTAAACGTAGAAGACGCATATTCCCTCGACTATTTCGATAAGAGCTGGGATCAGAGAAGCGGTTATCGAACTCGAAGCGTTCTATGTGCGCCGATGTATGATCGCCAAGGTAAAATGATCGGCGTTTTTCAAGTTTTGAACAAACAAACCGGAAGAAGATTCACCGCAGGCGACGAAAGGATTTTGAATACGCTTGGGAGTTTCGCCGCCGTAGCAATCGAAAACGCAAAGCTCTACAAAGAACAAAAGGAGCAGTTCGACAGCTTTATAGAGGTTCTTGCATCGAGCGTCGACGCCAAAGACCCGACAACAAGCAACCACTCCATGTATGTCACTGGAATCAGTGTAGTTATAGCCAAAGAATTGGGATTAGAGCCGTCT
>CAZRQJ010000079.1:2280-2589 GCA_964602075.1 uncultured Planctomycetia bacterium | reverse complement strand
TGTGGAAAAAATCCGCATTGCCGCAACCCTGCATGACTATGGTAAGATTGCGGTTCCTGACGCTGTCCTCTGTAAACCCGCAAAACTACTTCCTTGCGAGCTTTACTTGATGAACTTCCACGTTGAAAAAACGATTACAATATTGGGTAGGATTCACTGGGCTAAGGAACTTCGGGATATCCCTTTAATCGCAGGAACGCACCACGAAGCTATCGACGGGAGCGGTTATCCGCTGCGTTTACGGGGTGATCTGATTCCTTACGGCGGTCGCATTATCGCAGTTGCTGATGTATTTCATGCAATGATCCA
>CAZRQJ010000079.1:0-2264 GCA_964602075.1 uncultured Planctomycetia bacterium | reverse complement strand
GGCATGCCGCCGCAGAAAGCGATAGATATTTGCGAACAAATGACCGAACCGCATGTCGATGAAAGATACGGGACAAGAAAGGGCACTCATCTGCAATCAGACATTGTTGCTGCATTGAAAAGGTGGCTGGAGCGAAACGATTGGAACGTTAAGCTCTTTGAAGCAGAAAGCGGATGGAAGAAGGCGCGATAGAGATGTGTTTTTTGATACTAGCAGAATCGATTACACATTTTCACAAATTCAAATGAAGTTCGACTATGTTGGTATAATCTCGTTTTATGAACAAGTTTAACAGATTCTTGTTGAGATTCCTTTGTAAATTCGCACTGTTTCTTGCCGTGTGCGTGATAACGGCATCGTTTTCGGAAAAAGAAATTCTGTTGTTGCCGGCTAAAATACGCGAACCCCTTGGTTTGAGACCTTCTAATCCAAAACCGTCTTATTTCATCATCACCTCTGGCGAGGAGTCTTTCAAGATTTACCCAAGCGACATTGACTTGCATTACATATGGAACGGCAACGGATACGATCCTGAATATTCTCAAGAAAAACTTGACGATCAACTAGCGTCATTGAAGGAATTGACATATCAGCCTGCACGCGATGCTGTTTTGAATATTTCGGATTTAAGCGTTGTTCCCGACATATCTGGGCGCGACTTAAATGTAAACGCAACCCGCGAGCTTGTTATTGATTTACTCGAAAGAACTTCATTCGACGAACTTGTGACAGCTAGTTTCAACGAAGTGTTGGCGGATAAAACTGCTGCTGATTTTGAAGGATTCGATACTAATCCGATTGGCAAGTACACAACAAAATTTAAGAAATGGCAAGCGGGGCGCAACTACAACATCGCTCTTTGCGCAAGCCACTTTAACGGACTAATCGTTTATCCCGGCGAAGAAATCAGCTTCAACCAAACAACTGGGGATAGAACATACGATACAGGATATAAAGCAGCCCCGGTAATCGAGAATCAAGAGATAGTGCCGGGTGTAGGCGGTGGAACTTGCCAAGTTTCTACAACGCTATACAACGCGGTGTGTTTGGAAGCAGGAATGCCCGCTACCGAACGATGGCCTCACGGACTTCAGGTTGCTTACGTTCCTTGGAATCGGGACGCGACCGTAGCATTCCCGCACAGGGATTTCAGATTTGTTAATACGTATAATTCGCCGATCCTTATCACATGTGAAATAGTTGATAACGAAATCACTTTCTATGTATTCGCCAAGACAGGAGCGACGAATAATGTGACTCAAATGCAAATTGATCAATCAAAACGTGAGCAGTCGAAAACAGCACCCCCACCAAAACCGAAACCGAAACCGACGGTAGAATCGGGTGAATCAACTTCGACGGGAAGTTCGAATGAACAGCAACCTCCTTCAGAAGTACCAGCTCCATCGCCCCCTCCAGAAGAACCTCCGATCGCAGGCGGAAACTAACGATTAGTCGATTTTTTATGCTACTATTTTTTTTCGTGTCTAGTCTGGAACAAAGTAACGGTGATTCTTCAAAATCTGTAACATACGCTCAATCTGGAGTGAGTATAGACGCGCAAGACGATGCGATTAAAAGGCTAGCCGTTCACGCGCGTTCGACATTCGGGCCTCGAGTTTTAACTGATGTAGGCATGTTTGGTGCCGCGTTTAACGCGACTTTCAACGAATTGAAAGAACCCGTGCTAGTTTCAAGCACGGACGGTGTTGGCACAAAACTAAAGTACACCGCTCGTTTCAAAACATATCGAAACGCAGGGATTGACCTCGTGTCGACTTGCATAAACGACATAATCTGTGTTGGGGCGACTCCGCTCTTTTTCCTGGACTACATTGGAATCAATAAAGTTGTTCCCGAGATTATTGAAGAACTCGTTGCCGGTATGTCGGAGGCTTGTAAGCTTGCAGGTTGTTCCCTCATTGGCGGCGAAATAGCGGAAATGCGAGACATCTATTCTGAAGGTGAATTCGACCTTGTGGGTTTTGGAGTAGGAGTAGTCGATCGAGCAAGAATGCTACCCTCAAACGATATTGAGGAGGGCGACAAGATAATCGGCTTGTCTTCGAGCGGAATCCACTGCAACGGATTTTCACTTGTCAGGCATATCTTGTCGAATGTCACTGACGATGAGTGGTTCAGCTTTAATGAACGATTAGGATGCACTTTGATTGATGAAGTAACGCGTCCGTCGCGTATTTATGCTAAGGAAGCCATGGCAATTTTCGAGCGTTGCAGTGCTAAAGCGCTTATTCACATATCCG
>CAZRQJ010000078.1:9516-10404 GCA_964602075.1 uncultured Planctomycetia bacterium | reverse complement strand
TCCGAGGCAATCTTTTGATGTACTGTTATCTTCATTTCAATTGCATCGGCGACAGACTTGATACCCATAGACGTAAAGACTGGCTTCGAATCGCCGCCTAAAATTTTCGACGATACAAAATTGTACACCTTATTGACTTTGTAAGCTTGATTTGCTCTGGTTGAGTCAGACTTTTCCCCTTCAATTTTAGGCTCACCGATACTAGCAGTTCTATCCTTGATACCGCTTGTCAGAATGTCCGTCCATACGGCGGAACCGCCCTCGACTAGTACGTTCCAGATATGGTTTTCGATGAGTTTTTCAAATAGCGATTCCCACACAACGTATCCTTTTGAGTTGTGTTTGACCGTTAAAACCTTTACGTTCCCAAACTGGCTGAACCGTCGCGATAAAACATCGTAATTATCGGCATTTGTCACAACCAGCACACCCAAATCGGCAGGCTGCGAGTTAAATCCATCGCTTCTACACAGTGCATTGTTGTCGTCGCGGTTTTCTTGTCTCGCTGCGATTGCGTTTAACTCCGGCGTTGCTTCGCCTCTTGAATCAAGCAAAATTGCTATTGGCGAGCGCGCACGGCTTGCACGGTAGGCTAATACTTCAGCCAGCCAGTCGTCTAATCGCATGCTATCGTCGTCAAAGACTTTACTGCTGATACGATCGTATCTTACGTTTCTGACTGCTTTTTCATATACGTGTAAAAGGTCTTTAGTGATAAAGAATTTATACAACCTTAGACCTAAATAATACTCATCGTGCCTTACGGTTAAGTACGGATTGTCTTTTCGAATCGTACCCGCACCTACAAGCACGGCGTCGTAGGTTTGCCTAAGCAACTGCACATATGCGCGCGATTCCGCGCCTGTTATCCACTTCGATTCTCCGTCC
>CAZRQJ010000078.1:0-9506 GCA_964602075.1 uncultured Planctomycetia bacterium | reverse complement strand
GCAATCCGTCCGTCGAGCGATTGAGCGATTTTCAAAGCAACGAACGGGGACTGACACTTCTGCTTATGGTGGAACCGTTCGTTCACCACATTGCACTCGTCCGATAAAACGCCTTCGGTTACCTGAATACCCGCTTGTTCGAATATCGTACGCGCACGCCTTGAACTTCTTTCATCGCTGTCGGTTTCTCCCCATACGACCCGCCCGATTCCCGCTTCGATAATCGCATCGGTGCATGGCGGTGTGCGGCCGGTGTGGCTGCATGGTTCGAGGTTGACATACAAAGTTGCGCCTTTTAACACATCGCCTATGCCTTTAGCGACCACACTCTCAATCGCGTTGCGTTCGGCGTGCGATTTGCCGTCTTCGAGGTGCGCGCCGCGAGCGATTACCCGCCCGTTACTGACGATTACGCATCCCACAAGCGGATTTGGCGATGTCCAGCCGAGTCCGCGCGTTGCCTCAAGCAGAGCAAGTTTCATAAAGAATTCGTCAACCGAGTTTTGGAAATGAGTTTCCATACGGATTTATTCTAACGTGTTTCGAAGGAAATAAAACTGACATTGTTGGGTGGTTGACGAATAGGTCAGCACTTTCCGGAAGAGAGCGGCGTTTTACGCCGCGCAGTGACACGACACTCCGTGTCGTGAATTTTAATCGCACGTGACGGAGTCACGTGTCACAGTAAATCGTATCTCAGGCTTCCAGCCTGTTTGTTTATGACATCGAGCGTTCGTTATTTGCTTTGAATAATATGCAATTTATAGAGTCAGACTTTGAAGATTAGCACGAACCGGAAGCCTGCGCTACGTTGCGGAAGCAGCCAATTCAATTCATCTTGAAAGGAGTTATTTTGATGGTGTATAATAATCGCGGTGCTGGGATTTGTCTCACCAGCGGAGTAGAAGGTGTTGTCGTGGCAGAAAGAAATGATTCTAATTGCGGCGTACGGGTGCCGAGTTTGAAGGGTGGGGTTAAGTTCAAACTCGATAGTTAAAGCAGGAGCGAGTATTAATGGATAACCCAAATGATTTAGATTTAAAAAATGCCAGTGCGATTATAAAGCGTGGTAGTGACTTTGCGTCTAAGGGTAAATATCGGCGTGCAATAGAAGAATTCAGGAAAGCGTTATCAATAGATATTGATAATTCTGAAGCTCTCTTCGAATTAGGCTCTGCATTAGTATGTATTGGAGATAATTCAGGTGCAATAGCAGAGTTAAAAAAAGCTATATTGCTAAATCCTGACGATGCGAATGTATTATGCGCACTGGGTGTTGCCTCACAAAGAAACGGAAATATAGAAGATGCAATTTCGTATTTCAATGTGGCTTTATTAAAAAAATCGCAAATAGCTATATATTTACACCTAAACCTCGGTTCAGCATTCACTGATAAAGGTGATTATGATGGAGCTGTTGCAGAGTTTGACAAGGCTATAGCACTTAATCCTGATTTACATGATGCATATTTTATGTACGGAATTACCTTGGAGGCCAAACGAGACTTAATCGGAGCCATTGATAAATATAAAAAGGCACTGGAAATAAACCCAGATTTTGAACTTGCGCAGTTAAATCTTGAAAATATTTTAAAGCAAAAGAACGGTATAAAGACATCTCATCAAGATAATGGGTCTGTTGGTAATGCGAAGAATGTTGTGTCGCTTGATGCGCTTACACCTTACAGCAAAGGTCGTGAATTGTTTGAAATAGGTGATTACGAAGGAGCGATTACCGAATATCAAAATGCGATTACTATCGACCCTTGTTTTCATTTGGTGTATCATGATCTTGGTAATGCTTTTTATGCAAAAGGAAATCTCGACAAAGCTAATGAATCGTTCCGAAAAGCGATTGATGCTGGTTTTCAGCAAGCAGATACACATCTTAATCTTGGAATAGTGCTAGAAGAAAAAGGCAACCTCAGTAACGCTATTGTTGAATATAATAAAGCCTTGAAGATTAATCCCAACCATCTTTTAGCACAGATTAAACTTGCAAGTGCTCTTAACTCGAAAGATCTTAGAGACCGACCACCTCACGTCAGAAAACTAATCGACGATGCGATTGATAGAAATTCAAAAGGTAGATACAAATCTGCTATAGATTTGTTAACTCAAGCAGTTTTGCGCGATCCAGAAAATCCATATATTCACATTTTACTTGGAGTAAACTATCAAGCCATCAACGAATCAAGAAAGGCGATAAAAGAGTTAAGAAAGGCTATTGAAATAGATCAACTTGATGCTTTAGCTTACTTTAACCTAGGTGTTGTTTTTGATGATGAAGGAGACTTAGATAGTGCTATCTCATATTATCGTAAAGCAATTGAGTTAGAACCTGATTACGTTCTTGCTTATTATAACTTAGGTGTGTCACTCATGGATAATGGCGATCTAGACGAAGCAATATCCTCTTTCAAACATGCTCTTAACATTGACCCCAATTATGGTAAAGCGCGCTTCAATCTGGGAGTCGCTAACATAGCAAAGAATTCATCAATTAAGGGACATACGAAAGCTGATCAAGTGGGCACAAGTTTGCAAGTTTCAGTTAAGGATATTATGCTCGCTATATCTGATGAGCCTTTGATGTTGATAACAACACACTATTGTCTGTCGATGGGCTTGTATGAAAAATCCGATATTCTTTTTTCAAATATAAATGATGGTCTTTATGATAAGGCGATATGCGCTTACAAGATGCTACTTGAAACCACGGGTGATGATAGCAATATTCATAATGACTATGGAGTAGCGCTTTCCCTAAAAGGAAATGTTGACTTGGCAATTTCGGAATACAATGCATCGTTGGTTTTGGACGGGAAGAACCTAAAAGCCCGGTGTAACCTAGGAGCAGCTCTTGCAGCAAAAGGAAATCTACGAGGAGCTGAATTAATGTTCCTGCATGCTTTGAAAATTAACCCAGAATATTCGGATGCTTTTTGCTTACTTGCAGTTTGTTGTTTAAAGAACAATGACTTAGAAAACGCAAAAAAATACACCCTTGATGCATTGCGGTATTCTGAGCCGAATGAATGGTCTAATACAACTGCATTATTCCTTAAAAGTATATTCGGATAGTACATGGCTGTTTTACTGTCTTTTCGAATTCAGAATTGGCTACAAGCTCATTTTGTCTCGATATAATATTGAAAATCGAAGATGTTGGTTGATCTTCCTCCGTTTTAATTGCCCAGCCCTGAATTTTTCTACTCCTTCCTCCCGATCAGCCTGCCGCCGTGCAGTTGTTGAAGTTCAGCGCTTGCGTCGTTAGCGATACAAGCGACCATTTTTAGAATTCGAGCAAAGTCATCACCTGCGCCTTCAACAGCCGGCATCATGTATGCAAACATAACCGTGTCGCCTTCGAGCGAAAATGCACCGATCCGTACGTTTGCGTTTCGGTTAAGTAAGTCTTTATAAAGGTTCACGCCAATACGGGGCTTCAGCAGCACGGCGCACTCGATGCCGATAAACGAGCCGTGTTCGTCGTCATCGTCGGGCGTGAGTATGATAGCTATTGAACCCGTCGCGAACACGTACGAACCGTCGTGCAGCGGTGCGTCGATACCCATATCGTCAAGCCATTTTTTTAAGAGTTCGTCGGTCATAGTATTTTTCCCGGTTGTAATAAACAAAAAACAAGCGAGCGGCATGGTGAACCGCTCGCGTTAATGCGAAATATTCAAAGTTACCGGGTTAATGGTCGCTCTTGCCGCTGAAATGAAAGTCGTGGGTGCGGATCGCTGGAACGACTGCGCCGCCGCCGAAGAACGCACTGTTGAAAGTGAGATTCTTAGAAATCATATCGGCTTTGGCAAGCCCTTCGAGAGCGTTCTGCGTCCAGCGGAAGTTGGTCAATCCGCTTACGATTTCGCCGTTCTCGACAAGGAACGTGCCGTCACGAGTCAAACCGGTGAAAACGGTTTTCATCGGATCCACGATATTTGAGTAGTGGAAACGGCTGACAAGCACTCCACGTTCCGTGTTCGCTATCATGTCTTCCATTGAGTCTGAACCCGGGCTCATAATCATGTTTAGGGGAAACGCACCCATTGAACCTACGCTGTGCCCTGTGGTTTCTGTTGCAGCTTTTCGACAGGTATCGCGGCTATGCGCGACAGCGCGCGCGATGCCGTTTTCGATGAGTACAAGTTTCTGCTTGGGCATTCCTTCAAAGTCGAACGGGAAACCGAAAGTTCGCGGATCAGTAGCGTCGTCTGTTATCGTTATTCTGTCGCCAGTTACACGTTCGCCAAGTTTACCGGCGAGGAAACTCTCGCCGTCGTTGTAGTCTTTGCCGCCGAAACCAGTCCAAGAAAAAAACATTAGCCATGTCGCAACCGCTTCCGGTTCGAGAATTACCGTATATCTGCCAGTAGGCAAATCCGTGCGTGGGTTTTCACCGAGTCTTGCTTTTTTCGCAGCGTTTTCGGCGATTGCAGGCACGTCGAGCTCGCGCATGCGCCGAGCGTTGCCTTCGGCATAACCACTGGAACTCTCGCCTGTCATCACAATCGTGTAACGAGCGGTCGTAGCACTTGCTATCGCGCTCATGCCGCGCGCGGAAAAGATACCGAGAGTATTCGTTCCTGTCGAAAGTGTGCCAGCAGCTTCATATCCGTCGGGCACTTTATCGAGACCTTGCTTGACGACTATCGCTCTGCGCGACGGCGAGCAATTAGCGGTTCCATCGCCATATTCCGGTGTAAACGCGTAGGTGTATGGACCTTCGGCGCTAGGCAGAAATTCAGGATCGTCCGGTAATAGCTGCGCTACTGCGCGAGCGTCCTCGATCGCTTTTTTAAGAACTTCAATTTCAAGACTGTTCACAACAACAGAACCCCATCGCTTTCCAACCGCACAACGAACTGTTATCTCGGCGTTTTCTTCGTGGTGATTCTGGTGTATTTGGTTGTTCGCAAAACGCGTAAGAGCGTTCCGATACGAACTGATAATGATTTCTGTATCATCAGTCGGACTCGCATCAATAACGTCTGTGAGGCGTTCACGAATGGAATTTTCATACTCTTTGATGGACATTTCTATGAAGACGGACATTTCAACCTCCCTTAACCTCTTACACCGACTTCGACATTTCGGAAACGCGCCGGCGCGGTGCCATGCGCGACATGCGCTGTCTGGCTCGGTTGACCTTTACCGCAGTTCGGCGTTCCCCAGATTATCCAATGATCGCGGTTGCATACTGCGTCCATATTGCCCCAGAATTCGGTTGTGATTCCTGTATAGTTCGGGTTCTTGTAAATCTGACCCAGTTTGCCGTTCTTAATCTCTCGTGCAAGCTCGCAGCCAAATTGGAAGTTAACGCGCCTGTCATCGATGCTCCAACTCTTGTTGGTCTCGAACCAGAATCCGTCGTCCGTATCGGCTATCAAGTCGTTGAGTTTCCAGTCACCCGGTTCGAGGTTTATATTGCACATGCGAATAATCGGCGTACGATTCCAGCCGTCCGCCCTATTCGTTCCATTGCTGCGCATATTGACAATCGGTGCGGTCTCACGGTTCGTCAGGTAATTGCGGAATATACCGTCTTTAATGATGTCGACGCGTTGACCGCGAACGCCGTCGTCGTCGAAACCATATGTTCCCAACCCACCCGGAAGCGTTGCATCGGCTGTAACATGCATTATATCACTGCCATACTTGAGAGTGTTCAGTTTATCGAGCGTCACGAAGCTCATGCCTGCATACGCCGCTTCACTTCCCATAACGCGGTCGAGTTCGACAGGATGCCCGATGGATTCGTGAACCTGAAGACCTAGCTGTGCGCCTTCGATGATGATTGTCGTATGTTTGTGCGGCAGTTCGGGCGCTGAAAGAAGCATAACCGCTTCAGTCGCAATGCGTTCAGCGTTTTCGCCGATTTTATAAGGTTCAATCAGCTCCCAGCCGCCTGTATGAAACTGTCCTCTGAAGCTATTCGGGTAGCTGCGCCTCTGCATTTCTCCGTTCTTTATTGCTACCGCTTCGAGACCTGCGCCTGTTTCGGAGATAATCTGCTCGATAAACGCGCCATCGGTTGAAGCAAAAAACTGGTGTTCTTTGAAGCAGTCCATAGAGCTTACAGCGTTAGTTAAGCCGTCAACTCCCTTCATCGCTTTGTCCCAGCTCATAAGTAGATTGACTTTTTCTTCAAGCGACCAATCGAATGGGTCTTTAACGACAGGAGTGATGTATGTTCCCGATTGGGGGGGGCTGTCGTCAAGAACTACATCGTGAAGTTTAGCTGTAGCGCTTGCAACTGCTATTTCCATCGCTAAACGAGCAATACGCTCGACTTCTGCGCGCGTCATAACATGGCTTCCAGCGAATCCCCAACAGCCTTGGTGTAATACACGTACGCCAAAGCCGATGTCGCTAATTCTTTGGATGTTTTCGATGCGTCCGTTCTTAACGGTGATGGATTCGCGTATCAAATCGATAACGCGAATATCTCCGTATTTAACTCCGGAGCGTTTGACGTTGTTCACGAAGAACTCAGCAAGTTCCTTCATGGATACCTCCGTAAAACCATCGGCAAAACTAAACTATGGGTTGAGTTAAGCGTTAGCCAAATTCAAACCCACCCGTTCGCTTCCTGATTCTATAACATTTGGTTGACATATTCAACTATTTCAAACTAGAATTTGAATTCAGATTTTCAATAAACAACGAGGTGCACTGCAATAATTTTCGATATTACTGTCGGCATTGGTTCACAAGACTTATCAAACGAAAACTCACTCGACGCTTTCGCACGCGGCATACGCGATAGATTGATGTGGACCATTCTGGAATGGTCTCTCGGCGATCCTAATCAAATTTATAAGAAAATCGAGCTTTCTCAACTTCACGCTTACATTTTGTTTGTTGTAAAAGAATCAGGTCCTATATCGATTGGCGAAGTGGCAAAGCGTTTACGACAGGAAAAGAGCGTGATTACAAAATCGCTTGCGCGTCTTATCGAGCGCGGCTTCATAAAAAAAGAACGGGATGCAAAAGATGGAAGAAGGCTTCTGTTGAGATTGACTGCTGAAGGGGAACGCATTTTTTTTGAACTTGATTCTATTAGTATTGAAAAATATTCAAGCTGGCTTAAACACATACCTTTAGATGACCGTAAAAAGGTGCTTGAAGCAGTTATCATCCTCGACGACGCTATGACAATGCGAAGGGGAGAATCGTAGGGTAGTGCGTTTGCTTGAGAGTTAGCGAGCGTTTGCCGATTTAACTAGACGCACGGTGTGATGTAGCGTGGACATATCTAGTTAACTGCCCTACTGTCAAGTAATTCTTTCTAGCTCTTTCTCATATTTTCCAACTGATCATCAGTCCAGTATGGAGCCATAAGTACATTATCAATAACTCCATCTGTGCCGTAAACTCTGTAGTAAAGAAATATGGTTAAACCCTCGTCCATAGGTCTTTGGAGTTCAGGGTAAGTATCAAACATTTTCACAAAACTTTCTTTGGCATAAGCAAACGCTTCCTTGTTATCGTTCATAACCGTTACAAAGGCATTCCCAGCGCTGAACTCCATATTGTCCCAAATTATCGGTTCACCTGTCACAGGGCTGGTAATTGACTTGTCAAATTCGTTTCTTGCGTCTTCTTTTGTTTTTCCTGATTTCACAAACATTTCGTTACTACATAAGTAGAAACAGCCGAACAAATCATCACTTGTCTTAGGCATAGTTCCATGAACTACATAATATTTGATAATCATATTTGATAACATTGATAGTGGATTGAATATTTTAGGTGGATCAAACGGTTCGTCATTATTATCAAGTAACTCGTACCCAAAAACGAGCATCTTTTCTTCAATATTGAGATTGTCAACATCCATTGTTTGACAGTATTTGTTACACGGGTAGAATTTTGAATATGCACTGACTGGACTTATTAGTCTTTTGGCTTCAATAGGTCTTTTGTGTTCTAGAGAGAAAGCACTGACTTGTTTTATTCCGCTATACGACGAATTGAGATCAAAGTCGGCACTGCTGTCCGGTGATTTCTTGCATGCAACTAACAAAACAGAAGCACAAAAAAACAGGATCAATATCCAAATGCAAACTAAACCTTTCATCTTCAACTCCTTAAGTGAGATTATCTGCTATTGTTAACCGTGTTAAATACAGGGTATTGTGCAGGGATAATAAAAGCGTTCAGCGAATACGACATTTACAGGAATACACAAACCGTAACATTCATCCTGCAACAAAACGCAATGCTCCATTAGCATTTGCTTGAACATCGGGGATGAGTATTCAGGGTCAAACGGGAAATGTTGTTCGAAGGTTTCGCGATAATATGTGCTTCGATATCGACAGTAATGTTCAGGAGGATCATCCGGATTATAAACATAACTGAAACATGCTAGGCCGCAACTTGAATAGTCGTCTTCTACCCAAGGTTCTGTGGTAGGTTCATAACATAAGCATGGAAATGCCAATTGAGAATAAGCAACTGTCTCCAATGCGAAAAGACTCACTATCATCACTAAAACCGCAACAAGCTGTTTCAAGAGTTTCGCTCCTTCAATAACCGGTTTCTAAAGAGCAGAATAAACCTATCACCCGCTGATATAGAAGTCAATACGTTCTGTTTATTCTGATTAATGTTGATCGTGAACATCGAATTGCATAATATGAAAACATGAAATGGATTACCTTGTTAGGCATCAAGCAGCTAACAAGTTGAGCTAAATGACTTGATTAAAGATGAAGACATTTTACATCTGATGAAAGCTTTACGCGGGTTATAATACATTCGTGTCATATCCTTCCTATTTATCACTTACGGGTGCCGAATGGCATCGCCGTATCGATGCATTGCGCGAATTGTACAGTCCATGCCGGTTGTGCCCGCGCAATTGCGGCGCGTTTCGCGCACAAGGCAAAATCGGCGAGTGCGGTAGTGCGGACGAAGTTTTTGTCGGCAGCGTCAATCTTCATCACGGCGAGGAGCCGCCGATATCGGGTTACAAGGGCAGCGGTACCGTTTTCTTCAGCGGATGTAATCTGCACTGTTTATTCTGCCAGAATTATCCTTTAAGCCAGATGTGTCATGGCGTAAAAATGACTATCGAACAAATTGCCGATGCTTTTATTGAATTGCAAAATTGTGGTGCGCACAACCTTAATCTGGTGACACCAAGCCACGTCAATTTTCAATGGTTTGCTGGTCTTTACAAAGCGGTCAAGCGCGGATTCAGACTGCCGATAGTATATAACTGCGGGGGATACGATCTTGTCGAAGTGCTGGAATTGTTCGACGGCGTGATTGACATTTATATGCCTGACGCAAAGTATCGTGACTCTAAGCTTGCCAGCGAACTTAGTCAAGCAACCGATTATCCAAATGTGAACGACAAAGCGTTGCGTGAAATGTACAGGCAAGTGGGCGACCTGGAAACAGATGAGAACGGGGTGGCGATTAAGGGTCTTTTAATAAGGCATTTGATGTTACCCGGCAAGCTTGAAAACACGTTAAGCGTCATT
>CAZRQJ010000077.1:0-10621 GCA_964602075.1 uncultured Planctomycetia bacterium | reverse complement strand
ATCGGGTGAAAAACTCTTGGGATTTTGAAGATGCGCAACCTGCCAGTTAAAAATCGAGGGAAAATTAGTCAAACGAGAGAAGTCGTATTGTTCTGATGTTTTGTCTCCAATACTTGTTAAGTCAGGTCCAATCGATCCGCCGCGACCGTTAATCGTATGACACGCACGACATCCTTTTTCGTTTATAATTTTTTTAGCTTTATTGATTAGCGGTGCGCCCTCGGTTTCGCGGTCGTAACGATGGCAGTAATTACACCTCATCTGAATAAATGCCGCCGCGCTGTCCCCGAATCCATATTCCACATCGAGTTTGGAATCGAGCAACGGCTCCTCCCAATACTTAACCCAGCCATGCGCATCAGGTAAATTTGCAGCAAATCCTTGCCCACCATGACAATATGTGCATCCAAAACGCTCGATTGGATGATGTTCAAGTGGTTCTTTCGGATGCGTCTTAAACGGCTCTTCAACATCGTCGAGCCCCTGCCAGCTAACGCCGAGATGACATGTGGTGCACCTATCTACACGATTGGCTTCTTGAATCCAAATTTGTTGAATACTCGCAGGAACGAACGTCGCCTTTTCCTGTCCGAACTTATCGGTTATCACTCGTTTGAATTTCGACTGATACCAACTGTAATCGTGTTGAAAGTCAGTCGCAGTAGCAAACACTAAGACGACGACAGCTAAAAAGGCGATAATCCAAACTACGGGTAGATCTTTGTTAAACACATCGTACTCCTGATTATGCTAAAACTGCGGCGTGTGCCCTAACCAAGCCTGCCAGGGCAGATAGAGTTCCCAATACGGACCACGCATAAACGTTCCAACGAACGTAAGCAGCATTACCAACACACAAACGACAATAAAGATAATGTTGTGTACACGGCGTTCTCGGTGAAACCAAACACCTGTGGCTGCAACAGTGCTGCGGTCAATAAACGGTTGAACGAAACCCCAAAGCAATAGAAAGCTGGGCAGCAAGATTCCACCGATGAACGCTCCATTCACTGTGTATCCGCCAATATTGAAAGTAGTGACCGTCACTAATTCCTGCAACCACAGGAAATACCAAGGCGCTTTTGCAGGATTGGGAGTGACCAATGGATTTGCAGGCTCTTCGAGAGGTGAACCGAGCCAAAGCGCAAGCGCTGAAACTAGAATGAATGTCAGCAGACATACAATAGTGAACCGTCGAAGAAATACTGGAGACGAGTTAACTTGATGTTTATCCTCGTCAACAAGCGCGGATTCGACGGTCGCCGTCCGTCCAGATGTAATCCCAAGCAGGGAATATGTCTTCGTAGAAAATGACGCGGTTTTTTCGGATTTCTGTTTTATAGCGAGCTGGTCGTCACAAGCTAACCCGCCGTCTTTGCGAATACGCCACATGTGCCAAGCTATAAGAGCCGTTAAAATAAGTGGGAGAAAAACGCAGTGCAATGTATAAAACCGAATCAGCGTATTTTGCCCAATTTCATTACCGCCAAGCATAAAGAAGCGAATCGAATCGCCGAAGAAGGGTACAGCGCGAGCTATGTTTGTTCCGACTGTAATCGCCCAATATGCAAGTTGATCCCAAGGCAGCAGGTAACCTGTAAAACTTAGAAACAACGTTAGCAGCAACATTACAATTCCAATCCACCAGTTCAACGGGCGCATCTGCCTCGCAAACGATCCGTTTTTATAAGCGCCAGTCAAGAACACACGAACCATGTGTAAGAAAACGACCGCCACCATCAAGTGTGCTGCGATTCGGTGTGATGCGCGTAAAAACGCGCCGTACGAAACAGCGAACTCAAGATCTTTTATCGAACTGTAAGCTCTCTCAACTGATGGGATGTAATGAAACATCAAAATGATGCCCGTAAACGTCAGATAGAAAAAGAGAAATGCCGAAATCGTTCCAAGCCAAAAACTGTACGATGTCGATAACGCAATTTGCGATACTTTGTTCGGTAGGGCATGTAAAAGAAAATTAGTGACTATAGCGTCGCCGGCTTCACGATTAGATCGAGGTGACCATGACCACAGGAAATCTGCGATATTAAACTTGATTTTCCGACGGACGACTTTCGGTGCTGTTTTTACTTCGTTCATATCTACTCCTATACGGTTAAACGCCAGTTTTTGTCCGCTGTGATACTCGCATCGACTATCAACTGACCGTCATCCGGCGATACTTCAAGTTGATAATAATCTAGCGCTTTCGGCGCGGGCCCTGCAAAATTAGCACCGTCACTCTTGAACTTACTGCCATGACAGGGGCAATGGAACTCGAATCCGCCTTCGGCACCGGCGACATTTGTCAATTGGACTGTGCAACCCAAATGAGTGCATTTTGCGGAAATGCAATGCAATGTGTTTGCTTCTCGAAAAATAAAAATTCGGAAATCGCGAAGGAAAGTAGATCCTTCGGGAAACTTAGCAAGTTCGCCAATCTTAAACTTCATTGGAGGCTCGTAAAGCACATTTGGGACGCATGATCTAACGCTTAACACGGTTGGCAGGGCAACTGTAAGAGCAACAAATCCCGCACCCGCAGCTTTCAAGAAACACCTTCTTTCCGAAGTCCCCGACATATCGTTCACGTCGTTTGTAACAGTTTTTAGTGTTTTTTTAGTTTCGTGTTCTGACGAACCTTTTGGGTTATCTATCCGCTTCTTCATAGTACATAACCTCCATAGTCATTGCATCAGTCGGGCATCGTACGGCACACAGTCCGCATCGTATACATCGCTCGTCATCTTTGAGCATTACGGATAGTGTGTCAGTTGCAGACAAGCCTAACAACTCCTTTGTTTGATAAAGTTCGTCGTCATCGAAGCCTACTTGCTCTATCGGAACGAGTTTTAGACAATTCTCCGGGCATATATCGACGCAACGGTTGCATAAAACGCACTTCGCGGCATCGTATATGGTTTGAATATGACAAGCCAAGCATCGCTCCGCTTGAGTTATGGCGGCATCTTCAAGGTATGTTGTTTCAACCTCGCTTATCCCCGAACGACGCTCCAATCAACGGTTGGCGGAGACTGTCGTTTTTTATGCTCATACCTAAGTGATCGCGAGTATAGACGTGTTGGTATTTTCTCAAATCTGAAGCTAAACTGCGGTGTTCCTGACTCTTGTAGAATAAGCGTTCGAATGCTTGCGGCGGCGCGCTTACCATCGGATACGGCATCAATCAGATTTCGCGGGCCAAACGCTACATCCCCGCCTGCAAATACACGAGGATTTGTTGATGCAAGCGTCGCAGGCTCTACTTTGATTGTTCCCTGTCGCGTTACCTCAACCAAGTCTTCGGGCTTAATAAACGTCAAGTCTGCTTGTTGACCGATGGCGAGAATAACGAGATCGGTTTCTACTTCTTCTACTATTGAATCGTCATATACAGGGTTGAATCTCCCATTCTCATCGTAAGTTCGAATAACCCCTCGTAGTTTCGCTTTTTTAACTTTTCCGTTGCCGCTGAACGATAGGACACCCCTCTGCGGTAGATGACGAACTCCTTCGAGTAAGGCTTCGTGAAACTCTTCTCGTCCCTGCTCTGTGCGTGTCGCCGGCATTTCGTCAATACTCTCTAAACACGCAAGTGTCACCTGCGATCCAGTGCGTGCGGCTATTCGCGCTGCGTCTAGCGCTGCCGCCATACTTTGCGCTCCTTCGCCCGATTGGATTTCAGGTGATGCACCGGCGCGTAACGCCATACGAGCCGCATCGAACGCGACGAATCCGCCGCCGATAACTAGCGCCTTTTGTGCTTTAGGAACACGAAACCCATTATTGATGTTTATCAGATAGTCAATCGCTCGAACTATGCCGTCGAGATCGCTGCCCGGACACTGAATATCGCGACCGCGCATCAATCCGGTTGCAATAAAAATCGCTTCAAATCCTTCATCGAAAAGCGAAGCAAGCCCTGCGTCAGATGATATAGGCGAGTCGTATTTGATTTCTGCGCCAAGTTCAACTACAGTCTGCGCTTCTTTTTCCAGTACAGACCTTGGAAGACGAAATTCGGGAATTCCGTGAAACGCCATACCGCCGGCGCGTGCGCTCGCCTCAAATACCGTAACGCTTAATCCAGAAAGCGACAAATCATGTGCGCAGGCTAAACCCGCAGGGCCCGCGCCGATTACTGCAACACGATGTGTTTTCAATTTATCGTCGGGATGCGACGCAGTGCATGGAGCATGCCAATTCCACTTGTTTCCAAAGTCGCGATCGCGACTGCCAACTTTGAATAAGTCAATCGGCGCACGCGATTCAACGCCGAATTTTTCGGAAACAAATCTCTTCAAAGCACGTATACTCACAGGGGAGTCAATTTTGCCGCGTCTGCACACGTCCTCGCATGGTGCTGCGCATATCCGAGCGCACATTGATGCTAGTGGATTTGGAGATCGCGCCGTTATATATGCACTTTCATATTCTCCTTCTGCTATCAACTGAACATATTTGCCAGAGTCTGTACGCACAGGACAACCCATCTGACAAGGAATTCGGTCGGTAAAGTAATCAGCATTCGGCAACGATACTCGGTATCGAATTTGTTCATCCTTATCTATAACAGATTTTGAAGATATATATTCCATTAATTATCCCTTTTTGACTTGTAAAAAAACAAGAACAAAATACAAACCGATTCGCTACTTCTTCGTTTGAGTTAACAACATCAACTTGCCTTCAACAGTGCGTACATCTGAAACACGCGTGGATGCGAGAAACCCTTTAATCATATCGTTTACTTTGTTGCTGATACTGCTAAATAGGCAGTCATCGTCTTCGCATCGCGGGTTACTTAGCAAGCATCTCGAACCGTCTTTAAATACTTCAATCGCTTCAAACACGTCTAGGAGCGTTATCTTGCTAGGATCACGCGCTATTCTGAAACCTCCGCCTGGGCCTCGGACGGAAATCGCTATCCTTGCTCTCACGCATTTTTGCATAACTTTAGATAGGTGCGTTCCAGACACATCCAGCATTGACGCAATCTCGGCGGTTGTCAAAAGTCTGTCGCGATAACCGCCCAGAAGGCACATAGCATGAAGTGCAATCGCCGCCGCTTCCGAAACTCTAAGTAATCCAGCCATAACACACCCCTAATAAAGGAATACCAGTACTATAATTCCACAAATATTTCAGCTTGTCAATATATTATAGACATACCAGATAATAATTATATATATTATCATTAATATGACGATACTTACATCTTCACTTCGAGAAATCGTCCTTTGCTGATCGATAAAATGCCTTCTTCACCCATGATTTGCGCAGTACATTCCATTTCGTGAATGCGTCCTTTCGACGCTAAACGGCGACTGGTGAACAAGATTGGCTTACAAGTAGGAGTTGGTTTTCTAAACCGAGTCGTAAGCTCCGCTGTAACGGTTGTCAATCCGAACATTCGGTGCAGGTGGTTGTTCATTAAATCGTCAGCGATTGTCGCTATCAACCCGCCATGAACGACACCGGCGAATCCCTGATGATGAGGTGACGACGTAAATTCGCTCGTGCACGATCCGTCGTCGTGTAGCTCAAACCGCAGGCATAGACCTAGCGGATTTTTGCTGCCGCAGGCAAAACAATAATCGTCGTCAACAAATGCGCTTTTCTTGTTGCTCATTACTGCTCCAATGATAGAAGCGATATTATCAATCAGAATCGATACATTATCAATAAAAGGTAAACCTATGCCAAAAAAAACAGTTAGAATGATGACTATGCGTTTCATCAGCATGTCGAATTTGTTTTGTCGAAACTCGACGACCGTCGTCCGATCATGCCGCGATCGCCGCATCGGCGGATTGTCGCGCGCGATTGCCATAACCTCTCACATTGCTGTTTCCCTTACGGCGTTGACAATATGCGTTTTCGCCGCGTCCGATATGCTTGTTCCGACTGTTGTACCTCCGCCGACGTTCGCTAACGTTTGGGCGGTGCTCATCGGTGTTGACGATTACAATGATCCGGGCATACCCGATCTCGAATTCGCCGGTCGCGACGCTCGCGCTATGCTCGGTGCGCTTGAGAATGCCTATATCGGCGCAACAACTAGATCTGCGGCGCTATCTCCCATCGAAGATTCCGCTGGCATAGCACCGACTGAAACTCGCGCTCCAGGGTCCACGACGGCTGTAATATCGGATTCAAACGACATACTGAAATACGACCGCACGCACGCGCTCGTGCTCGCTCGCGGCGGCGACGGCGCGCCTACGGCAGCGAACGTTCGCTATGCGCTTCAAACATGGCTTCCCGCTCGCGCTAAACGCGGCGACCTCGCACTAGTATTTCTATCCGGTCACGGCATACCGCTCAAAGACGACTCCTCGCCTGATGGCGTTAAACGCTACTTTATAACTTCAGATGTAAACGCAAACAAAATCGCTTCGACCGCGCTTGGAATGGACGAAATCGCCAAATACGTCGCCTGCCTGCCGAGCGAACATGTCGTTACGTTCATAGACTCATGTTTCAGCGGCAGTCCGGACGGCAAAGGGCTTGCCGGCAGCGTCGCTCGCGGAGATCGCTTCTGGCGCAGTCTTTCGAGCGCGACCGGCAAAATGGTCATAACCGCTTGCGCATTCAATGAGCAGAGCGTTGAAGTGTCTTCGCTCGAAAGCGGTCTGTTTACGTACTATGTCGCGGAAGGTCTAACAGGCTTTGCAGACGACAATCGCGACGGAATATTGTCAATCGCTGAACTCTATCAATATATTCGCATACACGTTCGCGCTCACGCATCGAGGCTCGGAGTGCGCCAATCGCCTCAAGCGGCTGCAGTTTCGCAATCCATATACGATTACGCTCTGTTAACAACACGAGAATATGACGACAAAAAGTCCGCTCGCGACGAAGCGGAAGCCAAACCATTTGATGACCTCACAGGCATCAACGGACATGCATCGAGCGGCGCACGTCCCGGTACTTCGGCAATTCCGCCTCCACCGCCGTTACCGTCGCCATTTGCGGCAAACACCGTTTACGGAACGCTCAACATTGCGCTTGACTATGACTTGAGTTATGCGCGTATCGAAAGTCTTACTTCAAGCTTCGTCTCTAACTTAACTGGCGAAGAAGAAACCGAAACCGAATCTACATCGCTCGATTACGGCGCAAACCCGCTTCCGTTAACCATGCCCCTCCCAGCCGGCGATTACCGAATTACGATAGGCGCGCTTGGCAGACTCGAAAAACTTCTCGCAATAACGATTCGTAGTAATGAAACTGTGACGATTGAAAATACAACGCTCGAAATTGACTCCGACTATGCGCCGTCCGCGCCCGATAACGACCTTGCAGACAAGCTTGACATTACCGATTTGTTTACATCGAGAGAGCGCTAACTTACCCGCTGTCTCAATTTTCCAAAGTTACATCAACTACATCGTTGATTAACGCTAGTAAGCTCGTAAAAATCGCGATCCGTATGTTTTTTCGTGGCAGGTACTACGCAGTTTTTCTGTCATAAATAACCTTCATCAATGTTGTCAATTCAAAACTTTGCGGCTGCGTCGCTTGTAGCAAGCGAAAATCCTACTATTCACATATGGAATACACGCGCGCCGAAAAATGTCGCAAAAAAAAACGACTCGATGGCACCGGGGAGCTCCATCGCGTCGCGATTTTGGTTATACCCATTAGTCGCATACATAAAACACAGGGCGCAAGGATAGCACAGACACTGCTCCTGTACTGCGCCCAGTCATGGGCGCACGGTTTTGATTGTTCAACTATTGGAGCGTCCAAGACTGGACGCTGTACAGATATAATCGTGCGATAAACAGAATTGAATACTCTCCAGTAATACCGTCGCACTCCGATACCGGACTAGTATTCGTCGTCTATTTCCAGCAAATTCGTATCGAAGGAGTTTCTCGCTCCCAAGTCGAACCAGTTTTTATCCTTCCTCGCCATCCACCAATTGATACTCTGGATACATTCCGAGCTCGTAGAGCAGGCTTTTTTCGAGGCGGCGCAATCCTTGTACGGTTAGTGTTCCGAGCCGTTTAATGAATCGCTCCCTGACTGCAACAACTTTCAACTGCTCGCACTTTGCGACGCACGGTTTCGGCAGACCAGTTTCATCGGGTTGCAATAAGGTGTGGAAAGGGTAAACGGTTTCGGGGATGCTTGCACTAAGCGGAATTACAATCGTTGTTGGTGAAAATGTATTGCCTTGATCGTTTTGTACGACTACACACGGTCGCGTGCCACCTTGTTCCGAGCCTCTAACCGGGTCAAGTTGCACAAGGAAAATATCACCTCTCTTGTGTTTTTTATTCATAGATTAAACTCCAGTCGACGCCCCAGTCATCCTCTCCGATCAATTTTGTCCATGGCGTCATACCGGCTTCGGCTTCTGCGATGTCGTCGTTACTTATTGCGGAATAGCCGGCTTCAGCAAGCTGATCCATCTCTGCCTTTTCCATTCGCAGCAGTTCTTTTCTAAGCGCACATTCGACGATGCGACTTTGCGCTTCATGAACATGCTTCGACATACCATTAAGCTTATCGATAAGGGCGACGGGCAGTGTGTAAGTGACTTTCTGCCGCATATTGACCTCCTGAAATAAAGAGCAAATAATTATACCGTAAAAAGTATGCAGTAATTACCATACTAATAATATGTATAAAATATATTGTTAGATTTGCTTAAAACGTAATGCCATAAATTCATGGTTTTCGATAGTGACGAGTTTCTCCGAATCGTATAGTGAATTCAACAATAAGGGCATGTTAGTCACTTTCCAATCAGGTACAATCCCATTGTCGAGCGTGCGTGTTGTAGTTCGTTCGATGTTTAACCTTACATTTGCGAGTGCACAATGCGGAAATCCTATATTTGCGACAACCTTTTCGGTTATCCCGGTGGCTGTTGTGATATCACGGTCGAGAGCGGGACGATTACATCGATTGAGCTGTGCGATGCAAATCGTTATACCTCGACAAGCGATGCGGGCAGCGAGATTGTTGACCTGCGCGGGAAGTGCGTTCTGCCGGGACTCGTTGACAGCCATGCCCACCTGATAGGCACGGCGATGATGATGATTACACCTAGCGTACGCGGGGTGAAATCGCTAGATGAACTTGTCTCCGTAATAGAAAAATCCGAACCGCAACGTGACAAGCTCAACCGATTTCTGGGGCTGGATTTAGCGGACTTTCCCGACAGGCAGGCGGTGAATGCGGGATTTCTCGATTCGAAATTCGGAGATGCAGCAATAATGCTTAAGGGAGTAGAAGGGCACAGTGCAGTACTCAACAGTGCCGCTTTCCGAATGCTCAATTTGAAGGTTGAAACGAGTGGTGTCGAACTTTCGGAACATGGCAAACCGACCGGTTTTATCACAGGCGACGCTTACGAAGACACGGTTGACGTCGTGTATGACAGCTATACAAGAGATGAGAAACTGCGCGGGCTAGATATGGCGGTGAAAGCGGCGATATCGAAAGGCTGCGCAGGGATTCACTGTCTCGAAGGTTACGGCAATCATCGCAGACGCGAGTTTGAAATGATGCTCGAGTATTCTGCGGAATGTCCAGTAGATTTGACGCTTTATCCTCGCATCGGTCCGAATCCGTGCGAGGACGATTTCGCTATGATAGCCGAACTGGGGCTGACACGGGTAGGTGGATGTGAACTCGTTGACGGCGCGATCGGCAGCTTCTCGGCGGCAGTATTTGAACCGTACAAGGGAAGGGAAACGTGCGGTGTGCTGTTTCAGACGGATGAAGAACTGGAGTCGTATTACCGGAATGCGTTCAGATATGGATTGCAGCCGTGCGTACATGTCATCGGCGACCGCGCAATAGACCAGTGTCTGCGTGCGCTTGAAAGAATTGGAAATGACGGCATAGACGTTGCGCGTTTTCGTCCGCGTCTCGATCACTTCATACTGGCAAACGATGATTTGATAAACCGTGCGGTAGCGGTTGGTGCGTGCGCCGGAGTGCAACCTGCTTTTATGCACACTTGGGGAGCGCGCGGTGGGAAGTATGAAAGTGTAATCGGTGGTGAAAGATGGGGGATGCTGCATAGGTACGGTTCGATGATTGAGCGCGGTATGCATATTGCGGCTGGCAGCGACAGCTATATCACGCCGATTAATCCGTTGCTGCAGATAACTGCGATGACGCATCATCATAACGAGGTTGAGCGAGTCACGTTCGGGCAGGCTGTTACTGCAAGCAGCGAAAGTGCGGCATATATTGCGTTTCAAGAACATACACGTGGACGAATCGCAGTCGGTTACGAAGCGACATTTTCGGTTGTCGAATCGCTCGAACCAATCCTTTCCGGCGGTGAGAGGTAATCGGGTGGACTGAAATTGCAGGTATGATGCCTGTTGCTGAATACAGAACGATACGTCTTTATATTGAGAATCAGAAAGTTTCGGGTAATCGCAAAAGGTTTGTATAATCCTATCGTTCGCGGTTTATCGCGACGGTTTCAGGAGCGGATTATGTCTGCAACTTACAGGCGGCTTTACCGTATAAAAAAAGGGAAGATACTTTGCGGGCTGATGCAAGGGCTTGGCGAGTATTTCCGCATAGACCCGGTGATATTACGCATAACAGTCGTAGGACTCACGCTTATCGTTCAGGCGGG
>CAZRQJ010000076.1:0-10712 GCA_964602075.1 uncultured Planctomycetia bacterium | reverse complement strand
ATTGATGTAACTATCCCGCTTGGCGTATTCGTTGCTGTGACAGGCGTTTCCGGCAGCGGTAAAAGCTCGCTGATAAACGAGACGCTTTATAATGCCACAGCTACGCTCGTCAACAACAAACCGCGGCGCACGGGCAAGTTCGACCGCATTACCGGAATCGGCGACAATATCGACAAGGTGATTCAGATTAGCCAGAAACCCATCGGGCGCACGCCGCGCAGCAATCCCGCGACATATACTAAACTCTGGGATGAAATACGTGCGCTTTTTGCGGAACTGCCCGAAAGCCGAATGCGCGGCTACCTTCCCGGACGATTCAGCTTCAACGTGAAAGGCGGACGGTGCGAAGCATGCAGCGGCGACGGCGTGAAGAAAATCGAAATGCACTTTTTGTCGGACGTGTATGTCCAGTGTGACGTGTGCAAGGGTGCGCGCTTCAACCGTGAAACACTAACCGTACGCTACAAAGGCAAGAACATTTCTGATGTACTCAACATGACCGTGAGTGAAGCGATTGAGCTGTTTGAAAACGTGCCGCCGGTGCTGACCGGCCTGATGCTGCTTGCCGAAGTCGGTCTCGATTATATTCAGCTCGGACAGAGCGCACCGACGCTTTCGGGCGGCGAATCCCAGCGCGTCAAACTAGCGCGGGAGCTTGCGAAACGCGCCACGGGGCGTACGCTTTATCTGCTGGATGAGCCGACAACGGGACTTCACTTCGACGACATCCGCAAGCTTCTGCGCGTGCTGGACAGGCTTGTAGATGCAGGCAATACGATTGTAGTAATTGAACACAACCTCGACGTAATAAAGTGCGCCGACTGGATTATCGACTTGGGACCGGAAGGCGGCGACGCGGGCGGACGCGTCATCGCCGCGGGCACGCCCGAAGAAGTCGCGCATTGCGCTGAAAGTTTCACGGGTAAATACCTGCGACCTGTCCTTGAACGCCACGGCAAACGCTTGAAAAAAGCAAAGAAAAACGGGGACGCAGTAGCCCGCGCAAGCGCGATGAATGGTTCTTAAACCTCCAACCCGTAGGGTACTAAGGCTATCAAGGCGTCCGTTCCTGATACGCTACCGCCAGCATCGGTCACAACTCCCCTCACATCAGCAATACTGCCGCTTGCATCAATCGGAGTCAGCGAGTGCTATTTGGATGGATCCCGGATGGCGTGTACGCTGTACCCGCTTCATCAGTCTATGGAGCTGAACTCTCCACCCAGCCAGCACTCGCGTCTGGCGCATGTCCTGTAACTAAAATTGATCCTCCTATAATTGTTAAGTCATATCCATAAGACGACTGTGTGGCGTCCTAGGCAATGAATCTATATAACAGTCGCTCCCGCCGGATGATGCGTAGCGGTAATCAGAACCTGTACCGTGCCCAGACTCAAGTCTACTTTCTGTACCGTGCCAATCATCGGCTTCAGGAGCGCCCAGGACTGGGCGCGGTACAGAGTTATTATGACGTTGTTCACTCGTTTCTCGATACGGTAACGAACTAACGCCTCTTTCCCGCCTCAATTCAAGCTGCCTGATCAATTCATTTCGCAATTGCTCAAACACTAGCGTGTCGAACTGTGCGTTATTAGTAAGTTCCGCCGGCGGCGTGTATTCTCGCACTTCCGCTATCGCCTGCTCGATGGAAAGCGTGCGAGACGAATTTGTTTGCGATTGCCAAGTTCCTGCGTTGTTAACCGATCCAACTGAACTACCGCCGTTCACCCCTGAAGGCAAATCTCCCGCGCCAAGCCGCGATGTAAATCCACCGCCGCGTTTCCCGTTGCCGCAAGACAGAAAAGCTGTAAGCGTTAGAGCGAATAAACCCAACGTTACGCATTCGTAAACGTATCTCATTCCCGTATCTCCCCAATAACACAGCATGCCTGTCTCCCACAGCTAATGCAAACAATCGACATTTAGTTACACATCCAATGTAAAACAACTTCACAATGAACGCTACATATCAGGTTCAACTGGTATCCAAAACTTTTTTCATAACTGGTTATCGATATCCTACTGGTTTGCTAGGTATTATGGTCTTGGTTGCCAGTTGGTATCCAATTTTGAAATCTAACCCCGTTTTCGGGAATCAATTTTTTTAGGAGATTTTGATGAACAAGTTTTTTAGTGGATTGAGTGCAAAGATGGCGGTTTTCGTATTCGGATTAATCGCGGTAATGGCTCTTGCGGCTTGCGGTGGCGGCGGCGGCGTCACTCCGAATCCGAACGACAATGGTAATGGAAACGGCAACAACACGCCGACAACAGGAACAGTGGCCGGTTCTGTTCTCGATGCTGGTCTTGGACTTAAAGTTGTTGCGCAGGCGGACGACGCTTCACCCGAACCTATTGAAGGCGCGGACGTTACTCTTACAGAGAGCGAAACAGGCGATGTTGTTGATACTACAACGACGGACGAAAACGGCGAATTCGAGTTTGAAGACGTGCCAGCGAATGAAACTTACGATGTGAAGGTCGAAGTTGAAATAGGCGACGATCTCAATGGCGACGGGCAGCCAGATTCCGTTGAAACTAAGTCTCGAGTTAGGGTTAAAGCCGGCAAGGAAAATCGTTGCGATACGGAGCTTTCAACAGAAGATTCGAGCGGCGACGGGAACACTGACAGCTTGGTAGTCAATACGAATATTGACGACAGCAACGGACAGAGTCGGAATCGCAATCGTCAGCGCCACCGCGACGGTCAAACCGATCTTGACGAGGACGGCGATGGCAATTTCGATACAAGCATCGACGACAACGACCATGACGGAATTGACGACAACATCGACGGCGACGACGACAACGACGGTATTGATGACAGCGCAGACGCCGACAGCAATGACGACGGTGTTTCAGATGCAACCGAGTTTGAAATCAAAGGCGCAATCGAAGCGGTTGGTGAAGGCACAATAACGATCGGAGGCGTCACTTACGCATTCGACGAACTCACTCGCATGTTCCGCGATTACGGCGAGGCGCTTTCTGTTGATGAACTAATCGTTGGAGCGGTTGTTGAAGTTGAAGGTTATCAGACTGAAGATGGTAGTTTCTATGCCACCAAAATTAAGTTAGAAACCGAAGATGACGATGATTCTGATGCACCCGAGTTTGAAGTTAAAGGCGCAATCGAAGCGCTTAGTGAAGGTACGATAACGATTGCTGGTGTTACTTACTCATTCGACGAGTCAACCAGATTATTGGATGACAATGGTAACGAGATTACTCTTGAGCAATTACTTGTTGGACTTTTTGTAGAGCTTGAGGGACATGAAACCGAAACTGGTACATTTCACGCATCGAAGATAAAAATTGAGAGCGAAGATGACAGTGGCAACGACGACACCGGCGGCGATGATGACGGCGGTATGGATGACGACGGCAACGACGACACCGGCGGCGATGATGACGGTGGTGACGACACTCCGTAGTTGCTTCGGGTTGAGTTGTTAAACATAAAGAGTAATTCAGTTCACAATACCCCGGAGCTAATCCTTCGGGGTATTGTGCAATGTTCAAAAATCCAATCGTGTTTGACAGAGCGGCAAGAAATGAATATCAATCTCGATAAAAAAGCGAAGCGCTCCCTATACAAGCAGTTAAGGGATCAGTTAAAGCGGATGATAGACGAGGGTACGCTGCCAGCCGGAACCAAGCTGCCCGGAACGAGAGAATTTGCAGAACAGCTTGGCGTGAGTCGTAAAACGGTTCTTTCCGCATTTGTCGAGCTTGAAGCGGAATCGTACATCGAGTCTATTCCGCAAAGCGGCACGATTGTCAAAGACAGAAGAAAACTGTTGCTCTATGGATCAAAATCCGACACGAAAGATAACGCCGATTATCCCGCGCGCCATACCGAGCCTTTCGATTGGGAGCAGTTCAATATACCGGGCGACTTTTTCGCAATGCCGCCGCGAACCATCAACGATCTCGGAAATCGCACAATAAGTTTCACGAAAGCGCTTCCCGACGATAGACTTTTCCCGTTTGAACAGATTAAGCAGATTACTTCGACGCTTCTTTGGTATCCCAAAGAGTTTTTTTTCAATTATGGCAATCCGCAAGGTTACCAGCCTCTCGTCGAGTATATAGAAGGCAGAATGGCGCTTGACGGCGTTGATATGGTGGCAGGAAGCCCTAACGAAAACCACATCATCATCACAAACGGATTTCAGAACGCTATTAACTTACTGGTGTCGATGCTTGTTAAACCCGGCGACACAGTTGCAATCGAGAATCCCACTTATGCGGCAATTCTGAATTTACTAATAGCTCGCGATGTAAACTATGTCGGAATTCCTGTCGATGAAAATGGAATGAAAGTCGATAATCTTGCTGAAATATTGAAAGAGCGAAAAATCGCTGCGGTTATAACGATTCCCACATTTCACAATCCCACAGGAACGACCATGTCTCTTGAGCGGAGGTACGCGCTCCTCAAACTTGCTGAAAACCATAAGTTCCCGATTATCGAGGACGCCTACGCTAACGATCTGCGATATTCAGGCGAAGTCGATCCGACGCTTAAATCGCTCGACAGAGGTGGTTATGTTCTGCAAATCGGCAGCTATTCCAAAACGCTTCTGCCCGGTTTGCGGCTTGGGTGGATTACGCTTTCCGCAAACGCCGCGCAATACGCATTTAGGTTGAAGCGTGCGTGCGACAAAAGCGATAGTTTCTTTTTGCAAGTGATTCTTTTCGAATTCATAAAGAAAGGTTATTATGAAAAGCACCTTCGGAAGACGCGCAGAGCATACAAGGCGCGTCTCGAAGCGATGTTAGACGCTATGCGCGAAAATTTTCCGCCGATTGTGACTTGGTATCAAACGGAAGGCGGGTTGAGCGTTTGGGTAAACCTGCCGAAAGACTGGAAAAGCATGGCGGTTTATCAATTGGCGCGTGAGCGCGGCGTCGAGTTTGCAGTAGCCAATTTTTTCTCGACTGACAAGCATGATTCCAACGGTTTTCGATTAAGTTTTGCGCAACTTGATGAAAAAGAGATAATCGAGGGTATTAATCGCCTGGGCGAGTTGCTTCGGGATATCGCTCTAAACCCTTTTCAAGTTAAAAGGAAGGATTTTAATTATGAAGAGCTTTGAATCGTTTTACAATTTGTTATCTATTTGGTTAATCGCACTTCTCGTTACGACAGTCGCATTTTTTGCGGCATCCTGTGGCAGCGGAGGTTCAACGCAGATTATTCCCCCTCCTAATCAGAATCAGAATAACAACAATGACAATGGTTTAGACGGCAACGACAACGGCACAACTCCACCCCCTCCCGCTCCGCCAGTTGTTGAAGGAATGATCGACGTTGCCGGCATTCCCATAACCGACGAGAGTGGACTTCCAGCAGGCGTGACACGCACTACCCTTAAAGTAATCGATCCCAGCGAAGAAATCGGTGACACAATAAGCACCATTCCGACCGCTGCAGGGACATACGCTATTGATGGACTTGCGCCTGCTACCGTTAGCTACTTGAATATTAGCTTCAATACAAACGTGGACTTAAAAGGAATCGGGCAGACCGTTACGCCGGTGTCCATCAACCTGCCGATTCAGCTTGCAAGCGGAGTTGTAACAACCGTTGATACGTCGATTGCGGTGTTTGCGCCAAAAGTTACGGCTTCTCAAAAATATGTTTCGGACGATGACGATAACGGCGGTGGAATGGATGATGACGGTATTGACGACGATATCGGTGACGACGACTTGGACGACAACGATCACGGCTCCATCGAGATTTCGTATTCTTATCAAGGTCCTGATGGATCTCGTGCGGGTAAATTTATCATTGATTATCGAAGCAATCAGACAATCTACGATATGAACGACGACGGTGAATACGGCGACGACACAGCCCATTCCGACAATGACAACGACGGGATTCGAGACGACAGGCGCGATGAGGACAGATATGAAGAAGATTTTGAGGATGTCGAAGCCGAAGGTCTTGTTGAAGGAATCGGCGGCGGGTTGTTGACAGTGAATGCCGTTAATTTCATTATCGACGAGCGCACTAACTTCAAAGATGGTTTGAAACTGGCGCAAATCGGCGTTGGCACAAGCGTCCATGTCAAAGGCTATCGCACGCCTTCGGGTAAGATATTCGCTGTTGAAATCGAGTTGGAAGACTAAACTCCGCAAGCTTTAATAAGTCGTATTGTAGCGTGAGGAAGATTTTCTCACACAGTTCACTGTCGCTAAGAAAGGGAGAGGTCACTGTGACCAACAAGAGCGCTGCACTTCTTTCATGAACCCATGTAAAAACACCTCCTTCACACTCCATTGATATAATAACCGTTTGTTTCGATTATGGTGAGCGTGTGGTTCGCGGTTACGCGGACACTCGCACGTCTGGAGATTCCGATGAAGATTCTATTGTCGTGGTTGAGAGAGCTTGTCGATTTTGATTTAAGCGCTTCCGAGCTTGCAAGCAGTCTTACGATGCAGGGAACGGAAGCGGAATCTGTGCGTTCGTTTGCCGAGATCTTTACAGACGGAACGTTTGTCGCCGAGATCTTGTCGAATGCAATTGAAATCGACGAGACTACGGTCAAATATGAAGTTTATGCAAACGGTACTGGCGCAACCGCAGTGTCGCGCGCACGTCACGTGCCTGTCGGATTTCGCGTGCTTGCAAGAAAGGTTGAAGGTGCGGGAGATGCGGATACCGGTGGCAAGGGTAAAGCCGGGCTTGTTATACCTACGCTTGCGGAGCTTGGCTTGAATCAGCTTAGATTCCCGCTCGTGATTCCAAAAGATGCGGCGTTGGAACAGGTTAAAGCGGATGCAGTTATCGAGTTTGAGACGCTATCCAATCGTGGCGATCTTCTCTCTCACATCGGCATAGCGCGAGAAGTGTCGATTCTCACGGGGAACGCATTGCGCGAACCAACATTATTTACAAGGCATGGAGCGACGAACGATAAGATAGCGCGTCCGATTAGGCTCGATGCCCCCGACCTCTGCCCTCGTTACATCGGAATGACATTTACGAACATAGAAATAGCCGATTCACCCGACTGGATGTGGTATCGCCTTTCTTCACTCGGCGTGAACCCGATATCGAACATCGTAGATCTGACAAACTACGTGCTGATGGAACTTGGTCAACCGCTGCATGCGTTCGATTCCGACAGGCTTGAAGGTTCGATAATCGTGCGGCGTGCCACGGACGGCGAAAAGTTCGCAGCGATAAATCACAACGAATACGCACTTACGACGCAGAACCTTATGATTGCCGACGAAGCGAAATCTGTGGCTATCGGCGGTGTGATGGGCGGGCTCGAAAGCGAAATCAGCGACGATACTAAAACGCTATTTCTCGAAAGCGCATATTTCACGCCTGTCAACATACGCAAATCGAGCAAACGGCTTGGACTTATGAGCGACAGCGGACTGCGGTTCGGGCGCGGCGTCGATCCCGAAGGCGCCGCTCGTGGCGCGCTTCGGTTTGCATTTCTGCTTAACGAAGTTGGATGCGGTGAGTTTGTATCGGGCAGTTTCAGAGATGCAGACGTGCGTCGCGCCGTTAAGAGTTCTATCACGTTTCCGATTGAGAAAACTCGCTCCGTGCTTGGAATCGACATCAAAGACGAGCGAATAATCGACATTCTCAAGTCGTCGGGGTTCTCGGTCGCAGGTCGACCGCCGATGTTACAGCTATCGCCTCCTAGCTGGCGCGGTGATTTTGAAATACCCGAAGATATTGTCGAAGAAGTTTTGCGTATTTATTCATATACGAAACTGAAGCCGTCAATGCCGATTCTGCCGCTTGGAATGGGCAGATTTGACGACACATTCAAGTTGGACTCGCGTGTACGCGACTCGCTGCGTGCGATGGCGCTGCAGGAAGTGCGCACATACACACTAGTAAATCCATCCGTCATCCGCAAATGGCTCAACCGTCCGTCGCCATCCGAAGACGCTGGTTATGAAAGCGTGTTGCCAGAGTGCGTATTTCTTTCCAATCCAGATACGGCTGAAATGTCCTGTTTACGCATATCTACCGGACCGGGACTTGTTGAAACGCTAGCGCTCAATCGGCGCAAACATACCGAACCTGTACCCGTGTTGTACGAAGTCGGGCGCATCTATCGCAAAGCCGCACCAAAAGAAGGCGAATCGTATGCTTATACTATCTCGCGTGACGACGCACACTACACCGAAACCCGCACGGTTGGCATACTCGTTGCAGCGGATATGACGCTTCCGGTATTTACGGGCGAGTCGTTCTCATCGCTATCTCCGTTATATACCGCAAAATCGATCGTAAGCGGACTTGTAACAGAGCTTGGTTTCGTTTGTGTATTCAACGACAGTGGCGATAGCGCATCGGCGTGGTTCGAGCGCGAAAGAACGGTTGATGTTCTTGTCAGCGATATCTATATCGGCGAAATCGGCATCATCCGCACCGAACTCGACCCGCTGGAAGGCGCACGCGGGGCGATCGCTTACGCCGAGCTTTCCATAGACGCTGTCCGCTCGCTTCCCAAACTCGAAGGCAGAATCGAGTCGCCGTCGCAGTATCCGGCGATAAACCGCGACCTTGCACTAATTGTTCCGCTCACACTTCCTGCAGGTGAACTTGCGAATTCCATTCGCGAACTCGGCGGGAATGTTCTTGCGGACGTGTCGATATTCGACCAGTTCGTCGGCAAAAAACTCCCACCCCGTGAAATCAAGGGAATCCTCACGCCGATAAAGAACCTTGCGTTCAGTCTTCGCTTTCAGCTAGCCGAACGCACGTTGACGAACGACGAGGTGGACACCGCTATTTTTGCTATTCTCTCCGGCTGTTTCGACAGGCATGACGCAACACTTCGCGATTACGAGCACGTCAAAAGCGACGCCGTACTAGGCGACGCGGAACTTTGGGTGAAACTTCTTGCAAAGTATGCGAAGTAGGATATGGATTTACCGCTGTGTCGAGAGTGCGTGCTGCTTGCCACCGCTTTAACACAACGAAGCCTGCTTCGGTCAGTAATCGTTAGAAATATCAAGGTTTGAAGTGCGCAAGTCGTTAGCACAAGCGGGATCAGTGCTCCGTAACTACATCCGACAATCCGTCGGCTCTCTGGCTTTCCGAATCTCCATTGCCGTTAACATTCCCACATCACGCTCCGTCGCCATCTTCGGGGGGTAGGACGGTTATTTCAAACGGCCTCGATTCATAAACTTCGCCATCCCAGAACGTTACCCGCGCCCTTGCCCGATACTCGCCTGATAACTTATACGCATGGCAAGGGAGTGAATCAAAATTACCCGTTCTTAAGTATTTTAGAACCGATTCCGAAACATCGATCCATCCGGCACCATCGTCGAAGTCGATTTCAACCTTATTTTCATAATAAAGATATTCAGGATCATACTGCCCAAAGCCTATTAGTATACGCATAAATATGTCAACATTTTGCTCAACGATGTTAATTGGTGTGTTTTTGGATATCATCATATCAAGCGTACAATAGCGAACCTGATCTTCTATGGGTATGAACGGATCAGGTATTACTGGTTGAGAGTTAGTGTTACGCTTACCGCAAGAAGCAAGCACATTTGCGACAAACATCAAAATAATAAAACAAAGTATATACGTCTTCATTTTCAATCACCTACCACAAGCTCAAGGTTCCAAAAGCGTTTAGGCAGAATCCAACATTCGGTCTAAAAGTCGCACCTTGTATCAGTTTCTGTTTAATGACATCAGGAGAATAATCGCGAAAGTCGCTAAGAAGACCCGCTACCTCCTAGACATGCGGAGCTGCTGCAGATGTACCGTTCGTCGATTCTCGCTCATATCTATACAATTTTTTAGCTCTCATTTCCACATCACGCTCCATCGTCGCCTTCGTCGGGGGGTAGGACTGTCACAGGGAACAAATATCGACTTTCAAAAACCTTTCCCGACTTCAGTTTGAACTTATATCCGATGTAATAATCGCCTGGTAATGTATAAACATGGTAAGGTTTTGGCCCTTCTGCCTTCCACCAAGTAAAACAAGCATTGGTTACATCAATATAACCCATTCCGTCATCGAAATCGATTTCGATTTTTTCTGTTTCCTCTATGTTTTTAAAGTCGAAATCATAGGTGAATATAAATGGGACTTGACCACCTATTAAATCCTGTAATACAAGGTTGATACTCGTATCATAAAAGATCGGATCAATAGGAATAAATCTCCCTCCACTGCAGGAGGTGGTTAAAGTAACAGATAACAGCAAAGCAAGCATTATTAGTACTGATCTCATTATCTCACCTCCTAATTGTTCAGTGAATTGTAAGCGTCAAGGTTGTTACAGCTCAAACCAGATACTGGAAGTGGTGGCTAACCATCCTACTCGACACGCACTATAAAAGGCATCATCTTGCCGTAAGCAATGCTACCATCGAAATACGTCACGCGGTATTTCACTTCATACTCCCCCTTCTCAACAAACGTGTGGACAAGTTTAGGACTCGGCGATTGCCAGGATGCAACCACCTCGTCTGTTACATCAAGATATCCGCCGCCATCGCCAAAATCGATCTCGATCTTTGTTGCAAGTTCAACCATGGTTCGCGGGAAATCACCGGCACCTGGATACACATATATTGAGTACTGCCAGTTAAAAGGAGCTTTGCCATAGAATAGTTGAGCTCCAATTTCCGCGCGCCTAAACGGTGGCACCTCCCTACCCGGCGGACTTGTACCATTACAAGA
>CAZRQJ010000075.1:0-10741 GCA_964602075.1 uncultured Planctomycetia bacterium | reverse complement strand
AAATCGGTAAACCCGTTGTGATAAAAGCCCAAGTACACATCGGTGGGAGAGGGAAAGCCGGCGGTGTCAAATTAGCAGATACCCCAGAAGAAGCGAAGGTACAAGCAGACGCGATTCTCGGTATGGACATTCGAGGATTCACAGTTCAAAAAGTTCTTGTTACTGAACAAGTGAGTATTCGAGATGAGTATTACTGCGGAATAACAATCGACCGAGATGAGCGCTTATTGATATTGATTTTGTCTGCTTCCGGTGGTATTGACATTGAGGAAGTTGCCTCAAAGACACCTGAAAAAATCGCGAAAGTGCATATTGATCCACTAGTCGGTTTGTGGCCAAACCAGATCAGACGTGCAATTTACTCATCAGGAGTTGACACATCAAAGGCGCGAGAAATAGCTGACATTATAACGAAGTTGTACACAGCGTTTATCGCTAGAGACTGCTCACTACTTGAGATTAATCCATTAGTTGTAACGGAAGATGGAGAAGTGCTTGCTTTAGACGCAAAAATGGATGTTGACGACAACGGTCTTTTTAGAAATAGAGACTTGCTTAAATATCGCGAGATCGGTGGCGACCTTGATGAATACGAGGCGTTTGCTAAAGAGAACGGAGTAACATATGTTCATATGCCGCCAGAAATGCGTGGGCCAGTAGGTATCGCAGGCAACGGTGCTGGTCTAGTTATGACAACCCTTGATGTAGTTGCTCGTGCAGGGCTGAAGCCTAACGACTTCTGCGATGTTGGCGGCGGTGGCGATACCGAGCATACTGTAAAGTGCATTGAAACTGTGTTACGCGACCCTGATGTTAAGGGTTTTTTCCTTAACGTGTTCGGTGGAATAACACGTTGTGATGTTGTTGCGCAAGCACTATTAGACTATGAAAAGAAGTTTCCAGAAAATTTCCCTGTTGTTGTTCGATTGACTGGAACGAACGAAGCTAAAGCAAAGGAAATGTTGGAAGGAACACGTTTCAATTTTGTATCAACTATGCAAGATGGCGCGACAAAGATTGTAGAACTTATTAACGGGTTATAGGCAGCTATAAGGAGAAAATTATGGCGATTCTGGTTGATAGAGATTCACGAGTTATTATTCAGGGCATCACTGGCAGCGAAGGTGCATTCCATTCGCGTATGATGCTTGAATACGGAACAAACATTGTTGGGGGTGTGACACCTGGTAAAGGCGGGCAAATGTTTGATGGGAGAATTCCGGTTTTTAACACTGTTATTGATGCAGTTGAAAAAACGGATGCCGATACTAGCGTGATTTTTGTCCCGCCAGCATTTGCCGGCGATGCAATTGTCGAAGCAATCGATGCTGAAATCAGTGTAGTATGTTGCATTACCGAAGGTATTCCTGTTAATGATATGATTAAAGCTTATAGTTACTTGGAAACAGGAGATACGATATTAATCGGTCCGAACTGCCCTGGACTGGTATCAGTTGACGAGTGCAAGCTGGGAATTATGCCTGGTCACATTTTCAAACGAGGGCCTGTCGGTGTGATGTCTCGCAGCGGAACGTTAACATATGAAATCGTTGATCAGTTAACTCGCGCTGGGCTTGGACAAAGCACTTGTATTGGCGTTGGAGGAGATCCAATAATCGGTTCTTCTTTTGTCGATCTTCTTATTGAGTTTGAGGATGATCCTGAAACGGAAGTGATTGTTCTCGTCGGAGAAATAGGTGGGAGCGACGAAGAACAAGCTGCAGAACTTATAGCTAGTGAGTTTGAAAAACCGGTAGTCGCTTTTGTTAGCGGTCGTACTGCCCCTAAAGGCAAGCGCATGGGACACGCCGGTGCCATAGTGAGCGGTAATAAAGGTACTGCTGAAAGCAAGGTTGCTGCTTTTTTAGAAGCAGGCGTTCCAGTTCCAGTGTCAATTGAGGACCTCGTACGCGATGTTGCTAGAGCACTAAATAGATAGTTATTGATTCAGTTGTTTTGACATTTCTGTCCTGAATCGCTTCTATTTGCTAAAATCGCATTGTGACCAAATCTAGAACACACTTTGTTTGTCAATCTTGCGGTGAAGCAAGTGTTAAATGGCAAGGACAATGCTCCGGTTGTGGCGAGTGGGGAACGCTGGCGGAAGAAGCTATTCCGCAACAAGTAGTTAGAGATGTCAGGTCCATTCGCCTTAGATCAACAAATTACCTTGTTACTGAACCTAAACCGCTATCAGAAATAACCGATGATTCTGTATCAGTCAGATTTCCAACAAATATTTCAGAGTTCGATCGTATTCTCGGCGGAGGTATGGTTGCCGGAAGTGTAATTCTCCTTGGCGGACCGCCGGGTGTCGGAAAATCAACTTTGGCGTTACAGGTTGCCGCTGCAGCGTCTATTCCTAATAAAAGAGCAAAAGGTGCTGAAATAGTTAGTTGTGGTATGACACTATATGTAAGCGCAGAGGAGAGCGCAGAACAAGTTGCTTCACGTGCTTTTAGGTTAGGTTTGTCCAATTGTAAAATTTCCGTAATTAATGAAACTGAAATGGAGCGAACTCTCGATGTGCTCGCTACAATTCAACACTGTGGATTAGTAATACTTGATTCTATTCAGACTGTTCGACTCGCTGGATTAATGAGTGCTGCTGGTACAGTTGCGCAGGTTCGAGAGTGTGCAGCTCGCATAACGGAGTGGGCGAAAACTACTGGCTCTATTGTGATTTTAGTTGGACATGTAACTAAAGAAGGTCAACTCGCAGGGCCAAAAGTCCTAGAGCACTTAGTTGATGTTGTTTGTTATCTTGACGAAGAACCCGCGTATGATTTGCGTATACTTAGAACAACGAAGAACCGCTATGGAAGTTCCGGTGAAATAGGTTTTTTTGAAATGACTCAAGATGGGATGCAAGCAGTTGCCGAAGGCGAACTGCCTTGGATTGGCGGGTCATCAGTGAGCAATCCATCTGTTTTCGGTGTCGTAAGTTCAGCAAGCAGAACTTGGCTGACAGAAGTACAAGCGCTCGTGACTCCTACTTCATTTCAGTATCCACGTAGAATTGCGATCGGACTCGAGGGAAATCGGCTTGCAATGCTGCTCGCAGTTGTAGAAAAACATCTAAAAATGCCACTTAGCACACGAGACGTGCATGTTAACGTAGTCGGCGGACTTAAAGTGCAAGATACTTCTCTCGATTTAGCGATAGTTCTTGCTGTGCTTGGAAGTTACCTCGATCAGATTCCTGCCGAGCCGGTCGCAGCGATTGGCGAAGTAGGTTTGTCCGGTGAAGTTAGACGTGTAAATAAAGCAAAAAAACGAATATCCGAAGCCAAAAGATTTGGGATAACCAGAATAGTCGTGGGGGGGAACGAGTCTGGTTATGAAGATAGCGCGATTGTTGTAACATCTCTTTCAAGTGCTTTGCGAGAAGTGTTTGATATTTAGCCAATAACATCGCCACTGCTGCGTCTAGTGATAGAATATTGATTTCCGATACCGAGCTGTTTATGAATAGAGCTGTTTCTAGAATTTTGGGAGTTATGATTGGAGCGTTGCTCGGATATTTAGTTGCGCAGTTGTATGATTTCTTTTGGCTGACCCCCCTTCAAATAGACCTACAAAAAGTTCTTGAATCGATTCAAGCATCAGCAAGTAATATTCAAGGGTTAAGTGAGAATCTTGTAGGAGATCAGATTCAAAACCTCAAGCTATTCCGAGTTATCAAAGTTATCATTTTGGTTCTCGGTTTTATACTCGGCTATTTGTTTAGTGGACTTCTTGGTAATCGTCTCCATGCGCTTCTAACGAACATTCTAGAGGTATTACAGAGAGCGTCAAAAGAGAGAATTGTTGCAGGTATCCTCGGACTCGGGACTGGGACACTGATCACCTTCTTGATACTACTTCCACTTTATTCATTTATGAAGGATGCTGAAGTCAATGCGTTTCAGGATCCAATTCTACGAATCGGTCTTTACTTGATTTTCATTGTATGGCTGGGATACTTTGGTGTTTTCTTGGCTGTTAACGTCTTTTATCCCGAAAAAAAAGCTGATCAGATTAGTGCAGAATTCGGGATAAAGGGTATCCCGCCGAAAATCATAGATACAAGTGCAATAATCGACGGGCGGATTGCGGAAGTAGCAAGGACTTATTTCCTTGAGGGGGTTCTTGTTATTCCTGAAAGCGTGCTGCACGAACTTCAGAATATTGCGGATTCAGGAGATCATATCAGGCGAACCAAAGGTCGTCGCGGGCTCGAAATTTTGAACGAACTTAGAAATAATCCGAAGATTCCTGTTACCATTTATGATGACAGCGAAGAGGCGAAAATGTCGAATACTGTTGACGAGCAGTTAATTAGAATCGCTAAGAATCTTGGTGGGATTGTAGTTACAAACGATTTTAACCTTAACAAAGTCGCTACCGTTCAGGACGTTGACGTGTTAAATATCAACGAACTTGCTAATGCAGTTAAGCCGATGGTAATTCCAAATGAAACTATGATTGTTCGGATTATTAAACCAGGTAAAGAATCTGGACAGGGTGTCGGTTATCTAGCCGACGGTACGATGGTTGTAGTCGAAAATGCAGCAGAGCAAATAGGTATTGATATGCGCGTTAGAGTGACAAGCGTAATGCAGACTGCTGCAGGAAGACTAATCTTTGCACAAATTATAGAAATTATCGGTGAATCTTGATGAGCGTTTCCGTTTTACTGCTTGCTTCGGGGCATTCGACAAGATTCGGTGGCATAAACAAACTTACCCTTGAACTAACTCCGGGAGTTACAATTCTGGAACAATCTATTCGTAGTATTTTGAAGAGCAGTATCGCGACACAACTAATCATCACTGTAAATGGTGAAACTGAACCTCGAGTGAATGTGCTGTTAAAACGACTTGCCCTTACAGCCAAAGTAGTTACAGGAGGCATTGAGCGTACGGATTCCGTACGAAACGGTCTAGCAGCTTGCGAAGGAGATTATGTTCTCATACACGATGCCGCACGTCCTTTCGCGTCAAAAGATCTGTTTAATCGTGTGTTGAACGGAATTGAAGAAGATAAGTGCGCGATTCCGGTTATTCCTATCGTTGATACCCTGTATCAGATAGACGAATCCAGTAAAGTATTTGCTGTCGCAGATCGAGCTTCTTTGGTCGCCGTGCAAACACCTCAAGGTTTTCCTTTGGATAAGATACGCGACGCACATGATAAAGCTAAAGATGATGGTACGAACTACGCGGATGATGGATCGCTGTTTCTATACCAAGGTTACGATGTAGCGATCGTCGTAGGGGAAAAGAGCAACATGAAGATAACTTACCCAGCCGACCTGGAAGTCGCTCGTGTATTGGCTATTAAATCGGGAATTCTGGAAGGAATGCACATTGTCAATTAGCGTAAGAACTGGTATAGGCGTCGATGTACATGCGTTTTGCGAAGGGAAGAAACTGATCATTGGAGGAGTTCACATACTCTATAGCAAGGGACTTGAAGGCCACTCTGATGCAGATGTTCTACTGCACGCAATAATGGATGCGGTACTTGGGGCTTGCGGGTTGAGCGACATTGGTTCTCTGTTTCCTGACAGTGATTCAAAATACAAGAATGCAAGCAGTATTGCTCTACTTGGAGATGTCAGTGCGTTGGTGAAAAATCGCGGATTCAAAGTAAACTACATAGATTCAGTGGTTATAGCTCAAAAACCGCTTTTGTCAGGTCACATACCTGCGATGAAAACGAACATTGCACGCGTACTTGGCATGGAGTTAACTAGTGTTAATGTTAAAGCGACATCAACAGAATATCTGGGGTTTGTGGGGCGCGAAGAAGGAATTGCCGCTATCGCTGTTTCTACTGTTGAATCACAAGTCGTAGGATTGAAGAACCGCATAGTTGAAGATGATAACCTGAAACACGAAAACAACTTTATTGAAACAGCTAATGTTTTCGACCATTCACCCGGTAGCGAAAAGGAAGATTACACACTACTTCCGATGTTGAATAACCTGGGCAAAATTGTTTGCTATACAGATGGTTCTTCTCTGGGGAATCCTGGTCCTGCGGGTTGTTCAGTTGTTGTTTGCGATGATGTAGGAGAGCCGCTTGTTGCTTTTAAGTGGAGTATTGGACGAAACACGAGTAACATTGCAGAATATAAAGCGATATATGAACTTATTGCTTGGTTGTACGGACTTGATTTACAGTCGAAAAACATAGAGATACGTAGCGACAGCGAACTAGCAGTAAAACAATTGTCTGGGGTGTACAAGGTGAAAAGCGATTTACTTCGCCCTGTTTGGCTTGAAACAAGCAGATTAATGTCAACATTTAAATCGCTTCAACTTAAGCATGTCGAAAGGGAAGTTAACAAGCTTGCAGACATACTCGCGAGAAGCGTTGCAGGTAAGAAGAGAAATAATTAGTTAAGAAGCCCTTCATTTCATAAACTGATCGATTGAAGGGCGTCTAAGTGCGTTCTCTAGTGCTCTTTTTTTGTTGATTGGCTCCCAGTGGCTTCTCCACTGTTGATCCTTAAAATTTTTTTCAGGATCGTTTATGTATATCTGAATGTACACAAAATGTGCCAAGCAAAACAATATGACCAAGATAATTGTCACTTCACCAAACACTCTTAAAGTATAACCTAATTCTTGATTCTGATTGTTGTGCTAATCATTAAAACATCAGGACTTTTTTCCGACAGTAACTCCGCCCCAGTCTTTAATTGACGTTCTACTTAGAAAATCCAAAAACCCACAGTATTTGATAGAGGCGATTGACGAAATTTTTCTCGCTGTATCGTCCGCAGGCAAACCTGCAATGAGATTGCGAGCCAAATCGCCAGCCTTCCCAGTTGTTGTTTCGAGTGAACTCTTAACTTGTTCTACAAGAAATCGTTTTGATGCATTGAATTCCGATTTAGATAGTTTTTTTGATAGTAGATCGTCTATTTCTCGAAACACACCTTCCCATGCCGTCTGGCATTTATCTGTTGATGTTAGCATCATTACTGCTATGTAACCCATATTCAATTGTGCCCCATAGGTGGAACTAACGGAGTAAGCTAGTGCCTGCTGGTCTCGCAAACGAGTAAATAGTCGCGAATTCGGGCTACGCCCTAAAACAACATTAAAAAGACTCCAATAAACAGTATCTTCATGGCTGAATCCACTAGCAGGTATGCCTAGCACGATTGCAGTCTGTTCTTTGCTCATAGCTATTTCTATACGCTTCTTATTGCCAACAAAAGAGCCTCCGATACTTACATCTCTCGGTTTATTTCCGAAATTGTATTTCGAGAACTCTCGTGACAGATTCTCCAAAATTTCTCTATCGTTAAAGTCACCCGCAACGACAAGCTTAAGGAATTGCGGAGAAATCAGTGAATAAAAATACTCAACGATCTTACTTCGACGGATCCTTTTCAGGGACTTTTCGTTTCCGAGAGGTTGGACTTGCAATGGTGAGTCTTGCATAAATTCTTTGCAAAAACGATTAAGTGCTACGGCACTATTGTTGTCCTTCATTTTTGCTAGTTTGGATGCTGCATCCCAGATCGCTTTATCAATTTCCTTTTCCTCAAAAGACGCTTGAGCTAGAATTTCTGGAATTAGAGCAAGACCGACTTTTCTGTCTGTGTATAAGAGGTTTACATCGATCCCGAAATGCGTTAACCCAAAAGCTCCACTAGCTGAACCGCCAATGTTTTCGAGTACGGTTGAGATTTCCGATGCAGATTTACGGCTCGTTCCCTTTAGCATCACTTTTGCTGTTATATTGCTAATGCCGGGTATCGGCTCACCGAGAATATTGTAGACGCACAGTGCCTTCAGAGATAAGACTTCGGTGTTAGGAACATACCATCCGAAAACTTCAATGCCATTATCTAGCTTTCCTAATAACCTTGGTTCTTCTTTCGATTTAGATTTTGCGAAAGATGTGCTTCTGTCGAAGGAAAAGTACGAAATGAGATCCCTCGAAGGGATTTTGATTTTTGTGCCTTTTGGATGTGTCACCGTAAGTGCAGCGCGATTAATTTTACCTAGTAATGTCTTCGCATATTCGCTTATATCTTCCGGTTCGACTGACTTCTGAAACACTATAAATTTTTCGACTTCATCAATAGATCTCCGAAAGAACGTAGCATCACTTAACCAGTTGCCGGACGCAACTGTGTTTTCACTGGCAAATGCTTGTGCAGATCGAATGACAGCCTTTGCATTTGTGAGTTCAGATGACGAAGGAGGGTTTTGGGCTATATTATGGAGTGTGTTTCTGTATGTTTCAATTATCTTATCAACTTTTTTTGGCTCGTCGGTTGTGAAACTGAATATCAAACCATTATGAGGTGAAGTTGATTCCTCATCAAGGCCGAATGATGTACAGAACTGATCGTTTTCGATAAGAGCTTGGTTCAATCTACTGTTAAACGTACCAGACATAATGTGCAGGAAAATCGACTGAATCGCATTTTGCTTATCTAGATCGGGACTACAACACGGAATACTCAAGTGCCCATAAGTTGCTTCTACATCAGATGCCTTAAAACTGATTGACTGTCCCTTTTTAAATCCTTTACTAACAAACCGGCAAGGAGGCTTCGTCGTTTGCTGCTTCCAGTTCGAGAATTGACTTTCCAATCTTTCGGTTAACTTGGGTAAGTCAGGTAATGCTCCTACTACGACAAGCGAAGCATTGCTTGGTTCGTAATAGAAACCATGATAGTCGCGCATCATTTTCGGAGTCATTGATTCCAATGATTTTTCGGTTCCTAGAACATTGTGTCCCCACGGAGTATCCTCGTAAAAACTCAACTGGTGACTTAGGTATGTATTTGCCTGCGGATTGTCGCGATACTGCTTAATCTCTTCTTTAACAACCTCGCGCTCTCGATTGAATTCGTCTGTGTCTATGGAAGGACGAGTGCACATCTCAAACAACATATCTAACGCTAAAGCTAGGCTTCGTTTAGGTAGAACGAAGTAATAATGAGTAAATTCCGTGTGAGTACCAGCGTTGTTGTATCCCCCTTCTTGTGTTGATAACTTATCAATATCGCCAGGATGATATTTTGAACTACCCTTGAATACCATGTGCTCCAGAAAATGCGATATGCCAAAGTTTCGTGAATCTTCATATTTGGCACCGACGTTGAACATCATGTCTGCATAAACCCTAATCGAATCTTTGATATTGAGTGTGTAGAGTTTCAGCCCAGACGATAGGACAGATTCCGTAAGTGGCAAATGGGAGATTGATCCCAGTCGTTTTAGAACTTTTGTCACGAAAACACCATGAATGAATTTAAGAACGTCATATTATATTAAAGTTGGCAAGATTATTTTTATGATTGAAGCTGGTACGTAATTTTACTTGTCAGTGTGCTTTGTAAATACAGATTTTATTGTTCCAACACTTGTGTTTGGATAGCTGACGAAGTAATTGAAAGTGGATGTTGTTGCGCTAAAGACACATAATAGTCTAAAATCTTTTTGAGTGTTGCTTCGGAGTTGTGAGATGTTTGTGCGCGATAGAACAATTTTAGTTGTTGACGACGAGTCAGCAATTCGAGATATAATAAAAAGAAAGGTAACAGCAGCGACAGATTTTAAAGTGATTGAAGCTGAAAACGGCTTTGATGCGTTGAAAAAAATTAAGGAGCATAAAGTTGATCTCGTTGTTACCGATATTAAAATGCCTCGCATGACAGGAATAGAACTCCTTAATGAAATTCGAAGAGCGGGGCTGGATATTCCGGTTGTAATAATTACCGGATACGGCACGTTGGACGATGCTATCGATGCGCTCAGGCTGGGTGCTTTTAATTTCATTAAAAAGCCATTTCAGAATAATGAGTTGCTTAGTGTCATTGATAAAGTTTTTACCTTACACGAAGAAGAAGTGCATTTGAAAGATGTTCTTCCATTCGTTGAAGCTCAAACTGCACAACTGACCATTCCAAATGACCCTAGGCTTTTTCAAGGTGTTATAGCATTTGTCAACGAACTAGCAAAAGACTGCTGGGCTGACTATGTATCCGGTGCTGTAGATATAAAAATATGTTTATTTGAAGCATTGTTAAATGCATTTGAACACGGTAATTTGGAAATCAATAATCAAGAAAAAGGGCGTTTGCTTGAAACAAGTCCAATTGAATACGAAGCTTACTTAACCGATCGTATGAAACTCGAACCATACGTATCAAGAAAGATATACGTCAGTGTTGATGTCAACTCCGAACGAGCTGTGATTTCCGTTGCTGATGAAGGTCAAGGTTTCGATGTTTTGTCGTTGCCTGATCCAACTGACCATAAGAATATAATGAAAAACTCTGGTAGAGGACTTCTGCTAATAAAAAGTATAATGAGTGATATGAGTTTCAACGAGAGTGGCAACAAAATAATTATGACAATTTTTAAAAAGACAAAAGAATGAAATCTCGATTAGCAAATACCCCCGACAGGAATTGAACCTGTATTTAGAGTTTAGGAGACTCCCGTTCTATCCGTTGAACTACAGGGGCTAACGCACCCGACAGGATTCGAACCTGCGACCTTCTGATCCGTAGTCAGATGCTCTGATCCACTGAGCTACGGGTGCGGGCAAATTATAATGCAGGCTTTAATTACTGTCAAACAACCAAGCTGAAATACGGGTTTTGTGTATGACGAACACAAGTATGTGTCAACAAAGATGCGGTGTAACTCTTTTTGATTTGCTAACGATTACCGGAATCAACGCGAAAATGGCACCGACTATGATCAAACTCCAATAA
>CAZRQJ010000074.1:4710-11332 GCA_964602075.1 uncultured Planctomycetia bacterium | reverse complement strand
TGCTGAAAAAGAATCCGATGTTATACTCTGGGACGGGGGAAACAACGATTTTAGTTTCTATAAGAGCGATTTAACAATCTGCGTGACAGATCCATTGCGCGCAGGCAACGAGATAACTCATTATCCCGGTGAAGTAAATTTAAGAATTTCGGATATAGTAGTTATAAACAAAATCGATTCTGCTACGAGCGATCAAATCAAGGCGGTACGTAAGAATGTTTTTGAACGAACTCCTCACGCTGTGATCATTGAAGCGGATTCCCCAGTATCTGTGTCAGATGTTAGCCTTATCGAAGGAAAGCGGGTGTTAGTTGTAGAAGACGGACCGACATTAACGCATGGGAATATGTCCGTTGGAGCAGGACATGTGGCTGCAGAGCGTTTTCTAGCTGCTGAAATTATCGACCCGAGGCCATTCGCGATAGGCACTATCAAAGCAGCATACTTAAAGTATCCACATATAACGGATATTATTCCTGCGTTGGGCTACAGCGGTGAGCAGTTAAGAGATCTCGAAGAAACTATTAATTCAGTTCCCTGCGACGCGGTAGTTATCGGAACTCCGATCGATTTATCACGTGTTGTTAGGATAAACAAACCGTCTGTGCGTGTAACCTACAGACTTTCCGAACGCGACACAGAGCGGTTCAATTCCAGCGTGCTTGAGATTTTTACTAACAAGATGAATGCTTGCTAGAGTTATTTCTCTTTGTAAAAAACATCTAGATCTACGATGATTGCACCAAGCATTTGTGCGTCGCGAGTCAGGCTAAGATCGTCAGAAACAAGCACGACAGGTTTCTTAGAAAGTAGTTCTTCTTCGATAATCCTAAGAATTTGTCTGTTTACTGCTGCTTTGTCTGGGGATTTAAGATTAACTGCAGTAATCACGACTTCGTTGAACAATTTAACTGGAGGTTCGAAATGCTCATCCAAGACACAGATAATATGCACATCAAGTTGACCGCTTAAGAAATCAAGATCGGATAAAAAGCGTTTACGAGAGATTTTTGGACCACCTTCATTATTCAAATCGTATCTTTGAACATTACTGAATATATCTACAGAATCTAATACGAATATTGGCTTCTGTTCTGAACGGTGCTGTAAGTGTGGGGACTCTAGAATATTCAGATTCAAAAATGAGGAGCGATCAAAGCCGTCGTCTATCATGCCTGGCGGAGATGTTTCAACAGAGTCGGATTTCCAATCTAGTATCTGGTCAACAACTTCCACGTCAGAGTCGTACTCTTGTTCTTGCATTTCAAGGCTGTGATTTCCGCTCGATTCGAGTTCATCGCCGTTCAGTAGAACCGTGTGACCAAATTCCTTTATGGCTTCTTTCCATAATTGAGGAGCTTTGTCTCTAAGCTTCATCGCAAGTTCATTTAAACGAAGCGATTCTTTTGTCGCCAAATCGAGTCTTGCTTTAGCGTCATCAAGACTCTTCGTCAACTCGACGAACTGAACATCGCTATCGGACTCAATTTTTTCACCAACTGCATCGGCTACTTCCGATAAAACAGCTAGGTAGTTCGTACGAGCGTCTTTAGCGATCTTACAAAGTCTGTGGTTTTCTGCAATTAACTCATATTCAGTATTGACTTTCGATTGAATGGACCGCGCAGCCTCTAATTTCTCAAGCAAAATCGCGGCAATCTGTATATCTTTTTTTGGAAGTTCGTTAGACATAGTTCACCTCGCAGCCCAACATTTCAAAACTTAATTTTATCAGAATCAATCATTATTTACAAAATATGAAAATGGGCTTCGTGTATAATATACTTGTTATTCATATCGTCGGAGGATTCGATGGAAGAACATTATGAAGATATTTGCTTACATTTAACAGCATCAAGAGTGTTTTCAGACGCATCAAAGACAAGCGATCCGGAAGCTGCCGGTAGAGCTTATGCAGAGTTTTTTACTCGTTTTAAGAAAGCATACAGTAAACGATGTAAAGATTTGTTGTCTGGCGACGAGGACTATCGTTACGAAGAAATACTTACTGAGAGTAATCAACAACCACATGCTCCCGATACTGCAATTCAACCAGAGCATGCTGGTTACGACCCGGAAGCAGCACGGCGTCTTAAGGAGCAACAAGAGAAGCAACAATCGGCGGATTCATTGAACAGAGGGAGAAGTTTCTAACTGCGTTAACGGATGGATTAACTAACGACTTTTACTAACTCTTATCGAATTTCGCACCCTTTACGCGGAAGTCCTCGCGCCTTTCAGTTACCCCGATCGAGTCGAAATATTCGAGTAGTGGAATTGCATGTTTTCGACTTATTCCCCACTTATCTTTAATATCCGCGACGGTTATTTCAGATTTTCTAAGCAACAGCGAGTTCAAGTCGTTGCGTAGTCGCTGAAGTATCTGGGGTGGTAACAAAATGTCTTGCGGCAGTTTGATTAGGGCTTGTTCCTGTAACAGCAAGGAAACAATGCGTTTATCACGCGGAAACATTTGATACAGCTGCTTCAGCGTAGGAAAATTGGATATGTCGCCTCTGAACTTTGAGAGTATTGCACGCGCGCTTGGAGACGATGTTAAATCGGCGTTTGAAGCGCTTATTGATTCAAGCATTCCATTTTTGTATTTTAACCCCTGAACTTTGGTTGCTGCGGATTCCATAATTATTGCGATGACGCTTTTGCTTAACTGGTTAGGTAGTCCTAATTGGGTTGTTGTTATTGTTTCGACTGCTGGATTCACAGCACGAAGTTCGCCAATGCGATTAACAACATTAGCCAATGTAGCTTCAAAAAATTTGCTCTCGAACACGAATTCCTGATTAGCGTGATTAAGAACGTAAATCTTCTTCTTGTCAATAAGAACAGATATTGCATTTCTAATCTCTGCTTTACCAAACAATGAACCGACATGCATATCCTCAACGTGTGTTGGCTGTGCCAGTGCGCGGAGCAACGAGTATGTCTCAGTTTTTAACTCATCATCACAGAGTTCGAGTAGCAATTCGTCATCGTGCCTTAATGATCGAGGCAGGTTATCAGAAATTATGTTCATACAACCACCAACAACGCCGTGTCGAGCGCTGGAGAACATAACAAACCGCTCACCCGCTTCTATGGGTATTGGCTCTGCGAGCGACAAACGACAAACAGCTGACTCACCGCAAATTATTTTTTTATCTAAATAGGGGTACACGCGAGCATTCACCGAACGAGTCCCTATATGCACAAGGTAGCTTCCCCCATATCGAACTCCGGATGACCAAGTCGGAGCAACTTGAACTAATACAGTGATCTCACGGACAGGTTTTGGATCAAAATTCAATGTAAGAAGCGAGCCGCGATCTGGTTCTAACTTGAAAGAACCAGCTAAGTTTACGGCAAGTCTATTATTTTGTTGAGCGCTTTCAATGCTTTTGCCGTACATTTCTAGTTTGCGCACTCTTGCTTTTTCGCCACCGGGATAATGCGTTAACATATCGCCGGTTCTTAAAATGCCTCCTCGTAATGTACCTGTTATGACTACACCAGCACCACCAATCTTAAATGAGCGGTCAACCCATATTCTTACTTTTGAAACATCGAGTGGCGCGGAAAGTCCTTCGAGTAATTTATCCATTGCTGCTTCAAGGTCGCTGATTCCGTCGCCTCTAAGTGCACTAACTTCAACGACTGGAGCATGTTCGAGAAACGAGTTCTCGAATCGAAGCGTAAGCTCGTCCCGTAGATCATCAAGTCTTTCCCTATTTACAAGATCACACTTGTTGATTACGACAATTCCGTGTTTTATTAAGGCGTTGTTACATATGAACAAATGCTCCTCGGATTGCGGTTTCCAGCCATCATCAGCAGCTACAACAAAAATTACCGCGTCAAGAGCGAATGCCCCTCCAGCCATGTTACGTATGAAATGGCTATGTCCAGGTACGTCTACTATGCCACACTCTTTTCCAGAGGGGCTGCGCCAATACCCAAATCCAAGTTCAATTGTTAAACCGCGATCGTACTCTTCTTGCAAATGCATAGGGTTCTTACCTGTCAAGCGCTCAAGTAAAGAACTCTTACCGTGATCCACATGTCCCGCAGTTCCAATAACAGGCATATAAAGTCCAAACGTTAAAATGTTCAGTCGTTGTTATTATATTCGTCTTTTTCATTTATCACATTATCATCAGGCAACGCCTTAACTAATCGTTTTTTCTTGTTGAATACTTGCGGAATCCACTCTTCTTCAAACCAAGTGAATATTAGATATATTGATGGTATAACTAGAAGCACCAAAATCGTACTCATAACGAGTCCGAAAATGAATGCCCATCCTAATGGAGACCAAAACAACGATTGAGAGTTATTGCCTCCAGATGCTAGTCCCGTAGCAAGCGGGAGGACACCAAAGATGGTCGTTACGGATGTAAGAAGCACGGGGCGCATTCTGTCCAGTCCGGCTTTGCGCACTGCCAGTACTTTTTTCATACCCTTCGAGCGTAATTGGTTTATATAGTCTACTAAAACTATGCTGTCGTTTACGACATAGCCAGCAAGAGCTATCGCACCAATAAACGGCATAACGCTGAACGTGAAGCCCATCACGATCATGCCGAAAACAACTCCTATTAGGCTGAAGGGAATCGATCCCATAACAATCAAAGGCTGGACAGCGCTTTCGAATTTGAGTACTAACAGTAAATAAACTACGAAAAGAGCCACGATCATTGCAAATCCAAGACTGGCAAAACTCTTGTCACGTTCCTCGTTTTCGCCTGCGAATTCCAACGAGTAACCAGCAGGAAGTTTGTATTCCTTTAACGAATCTTGTGCAAGAGCCAGACCTTTGTGCGGGGAAATTCCATCTACATCCGCTCTAACTTCTGCACTCCGCAATCCGTTTCGTCGAATAATAGTCTCAATACTGTTAGAAAACTCAATAGTAGCAATGCGATTTAGTGGAACAGCAGCCCCCAAGGGGTTGATAATACGAGTCCGTAATAGTTGAGTTGGGTTTTGTGCGGCTTCCTCTGGGTATTTCAATACTATATCAACGCTTTCCTTCTTCTTCTGGTCGAAGAACGTTGATATGTCGAGTCCGTAAAAAGCCATTCTAATAACCGAGGCAATCTGGTATGGTGATAATGCCATATCCGCCGCTTGTGCTCTATCAACAGAAATAGCAATTTCAGGTCTCGAAATGTTAAAATTGTCGAAGACGCTTTTCAATCCACTTAGAGATTTGAGTTTGTCACTGATTTCCCTCGTGATTCTATCGAGTTCGTCGAAATCATCACCTTTGACTCTAACTACCACCGGTTTGTCTACTGGCGGACCATGCCTCTGAAGTTCTAGTTCAACCTCGACGCCGGGGATACCTTTAATGGCATTTTCTATTTCCGGTGCATGCCTCTTTATAAACTTTACATCGTCATATATAAATTCTGTATGTATTTCACCGTAGGATGCACCGCTTCCTGAAAAATCAAAACTGCTAGTTCTACCTCCTCCTTCCCCAACATTTGCGGTTACATATTTAAGAACACCTCTGTGAGGCGCGAGTCTGTCTTCAGCGATTTTCAATACTCTATCAGTTTCTTCGAGGCTTGTACCTGCGGAAGTATTGAACTTAAATATCATTTTTTCAGTTGGATAGTCGGGAAAGAACTCAAAGTCTAATGCTCCACCAAAAATGAGACCTATCGATACAATCCACAACCCAAAAATTACAGACGGGAAAACAAGCGGTTTTCTAAGCAGTAAGTTGAGCGAGCGACCATAAACTCGTTTTATCCTGTAAAAGAGACTTTTGCTCCTTGAGCCAGTGTGTTTTGTGAGTCTGCTTAACTTCATTACTCTGCTTGCTAAACCTGGAATAAGGGTATGAGCAGCGAATACAGCCCCTATGATTGCCGTAATAACTGCTATCGGTATATATTTCATAAACTGGCCGGCAGTGCCTGTCATTAATAGCATTGGAGCGAATGCAGCAATGGTAGTCAGCGCGCTAAAGAGAATAGCAGAACCAACTTCCTTTGAAGCCCTGTTTGCGGCAACACTTGCTGTGACCCCGTTTTCCATTAATCGATACATGTATTCAACCATTATTATGGCGTCATCGACAAGAATTCCAATCACGAGTACTAAACCGAATAGGGTTACGCTGTTGAACGAATAATCCTGTACCATTAAATATACGAATGTGATTGATAATGAAATTGGTATCGCCAAGCTTGTTAAAAGCGAATTTCGGAATCCTAAAAATAGGAAAATCAGTATAACGACAAGTACTGCACCGCTCATAGCTGAATTAAGCATTAGTTTCATGCTGTTAGCAGCCCAAGTCGCTTGATCGCCCGTGTAAGCGATCTCGGCGTCGTCAGGAAAAATTGAACTTAGTTTTGCGACAGTTTCTCTTACTTTCCTGCTTGTCTGAATTGTGTTTGCGGCGTTTTCTTTGTAAATACTAAAATTTACTGACGGTTTACCGTTGAGCCTCCCATAACTAACTCTCGGTGAAAAGGCATCCTTAACAGCAGCTACATCACGAAGAAAAATCGGACTACCGCCCTTTAACTTAACGACAACATTTTCGATATCTTCTAATGTCGTATATCTTCCTTTAGTTACAAGCGCGAAGCGAGTACTCTCCATGTCA
>CAZRQJ010000074.1:0-4700 GCA_964602075.1 uncultured Planctomycetia bacterium | reverse complement strand
ATAGTACCGGCGGGTACATTGATGTTGTCGAATTTAATGGAGTTCATCAATTCAGTGAGTGTGATTTCGTAGCGCTCCATTGCATCAGGTTTAACCTCGATATGAATTTCACGCTCGCGAACTCCGTACACATCTACGCGACTTACCCCAGATATCCGTTCTAGTTCTTTTTCAAGAGAGTCTGCGAGATTCTTCACTTCTTTTTCTGAATGCGCAGACGAAATTGAAAGAATTATTGTTGGAATATCGTTGGTTGTGAGATCCTTGATGACCGGTTCTTCAGCGTCTTCCGGCAGTTCGGAGCGAGCTAACTCAACATTGTCGCGGACATCTCGCAGAGCCTTATCAATGTCGTAACCGGCTTCATATTCGACAACAATCAAGCTTAGTCCTTCAGAGGAATAAGACTCATAAGATTTCTTGTCTTCGATTGGGTCGATATATTCTTCGATTTTATCCGTTATGTCACGTTCAACATCTTCCGGTGATGCTGTAGGGTAAACAGTTGTGACTACTATGACTGGGATAGCTACATCAGGGTTCTGTTCTATCGGGAGAGATTGATAGGCAATATAACCGACAATCAACATTAGAACAGTGAAAATAACAGTGAATGTGTAATTTCTTATAAAAAACTTAGTAAGCGCGTGCATCAGCTTGTCGCGCCCCCATTCTCCGTTTTTTCTTTATCACTACTTTTTTCACGAAATCCTTCGTCTTTTGTTGACTCGGTATTAGTTTTACTCGGTGCAAGGTTACTTTTTTTAAGATCACTTGATTGATCATCATCGCTCGGTGCAGCGCTTTCTAATTGCTTACGTTGAGCTTCCATTTCAGCGAGTATTCGATTTTCGTCCGGAAGGCTTGGGTCGCGCGTTTCTGCGACATCAACAAGATCTTCGTCTTGCAGCAGACGTTGGCCAACTACTACAATAAGTTCATTTGGAATAACGCCTTTAAGTATCTGTGCGTGGGTTTGCGTCATAATACCCGGTAATACTTCGCGTTTTTCAGCACGACCAGCGCTTACGATAAAAACATACCATTTCTCACCTTCGTTTATCAGTGCGTCGATCGGGATAATCAACGCCTTTTCAGCAAGTGCCCTCGTAAATTCTACATCAGCGTAAAATCCGCCAAGTATCTGTCCGCCCGGGTTAGGCACCGTTATCTCAACTTGAAAAGTCCCTTTTTCCTTATCGGCTGATGGAGCGATCGCAGTAACCATTCCTGGGAGCGGCTGCTCTGGAGCTAACTTCAGGCGAACTGCCACAGTCGAACCGAGTTTGACGCTTATCAAGTCTGACTCTGCAAGTCCAATCTGCATAATGAGTTGTGTTAAATTAACGAGTCCGCAAACTGGACTGCCGATATTTACGGATTCACTTGGTTCAACATAAACCTTAGAAATTATTCCGGCGATTGGAGCTTTTATTTGACACTTGTCAATTAAAACCAAAACTTGTTCAATCTGCGCTTCGATCGCCTTTACAGCGGCCTCTGCAGCGATCAAATCCTCTTCTCGAGTTCCTTCGAGAGCAAGGCTCAACTGTTCCGAGATAGTTGTGTAAGCGGCTTGTGCGGATTCTTTTGTTAGTCTAGCCTTTTCCAAATGCGACAATGAAATGACCCCGGCATCGAATAGAATATTCAAGCGTTCTAATTCGGCATTTGCATTATCAAGAGCTACTTTAGCGCTGTCAACTTGCGCTTGAAGAAGTTTGATTTCCTGCGGGCGGGTGACTTGTTTCAATTTTGCTAAATTGGCTTGTTGGGCAACATACTGTGCGTTGAGTTGGTTATATTGAGCTTTATGTTCTCTGTCGTCCACTAACGCTAGTGTTTGCCCTGTGGCTACAGAATCTCCTTCGTTCACAGGAACTTGCATCACTTGTCCGCCGACTTGAGCGCTCAAGGTAACACTAATGATAGGTTCGAGCTTTCCCGGAACGGAAAAATAGTTGCGAATAACACCAACAGGAACAGGCTGAACCACGACGAGTTTTTTCGGAGTAACCGCCACGGCATTAGTATCGCTTTCTAATTTACCTTTGTTACAACTAGCAACAAACGCGATCGTTAGCATCAGAAATGATGTATGAAGTAACAAAAAAAAACATTTCAATCTAGATTGATTCATATAATGCCTAACCCCGGCAACGAACAAGCTGCAATTATACAACTTAAAGATAGAGTATGTTCACTGGCACATAGTTCAAAAAACAACAAATATCTAGGATTACTTTTTAATAAATCTCGCGTGTTGGTTCGTCAGCGCGTGCACCGAACACCAAAACAGCCGTCGTACTTGTGAATCGCCAGTCGTACAAGGGAAACTCAAGCGGGATCGAAATGTGGCGCAGAAGCGTGTTCCAAGGTACATCGAACTGATGTTTGTACATGCTTTCAAATTCGTCAGACTTGTATTTTGTCTTGCTTCTCTTTGCATTGAGACCGGATTTCAAGGGCAGTTCGTTCAGCAGCGAACGAGGAATTTCTAAAAACAAAATTGAGTTAGGGTGAAACATTTCCTTTGACTCATAAAGGGCTGCAAACAAATACCCAAGCTTCGTTTTAAGTTTATCTGGATTGCCTTTACAGTCTGGAGGGTTTGCGAAAACGATGTTAAAACGTTCATAATTCGAATCATGTTTATTCGTGTTTGCTTTTATCTTTGTTGCTTTAGTTTCGAGTAACCAAGCGCAAACATCTCCACATACGACGGTGGTTCGATGGTCAATCTGCCAATCTTCTATTAGCGAAGTTAATGATGCAACCAGCCTGGAGTCTATATCAACGAATGTGCAGTTTGCAGCTCCGCGACTCAATGCTTCGAGGCCTACGGCACCACTTCCGCAAAATAGATCCAAAAAATTTGAGTCCCTTATTCGTTCAGGTCCGATAACACTAAAAACCATATTGCGAATATATTCTGTTGTGGGTGATATCCGACGCAAACCCGTCGGCACAACACTCCGATTTTTAAAGTTTCCAGAAATAATGCGCATGTGAAGATTCTTACAGACAGTTTGACCTATGTCAACTCTAAAGGTGTTATAAGAAGTTCGAATCGCATAATTTTTTTACAAATTTAGACTTGCAAATCTGCTAGTTAGAATTAAATCTATAAAGAAAACTCCGACTATGATGCGTTAAATGTATATCTTGAGAATTATGAAACAAGAATTCACATGAAAGATTAAGATGGGTTATGAGCAAACAAATTCAGTGACTGTCATAACACGGAATATTACTATTCCAAGTATGATGTGAGTTTTATAAATTGTGTCAAAGCGCTTTACACAATGTTGTTGGTAATTCCTTGCGGTGTGTTATATGCATACCTATAATTTACCTCTTGTACCTGCACATTGCTCTGTATTGTTGGGTGCAGGTGAAGGTGAACCGATGGCTGAAAGGCTCAACTATTCGGAAAGTGGCGTCAAAAAGCAGGACTTTACTCGCGTTGTCAAAGATAAAGTGACAGAGCTTGAGATGTCAATCAATTACGATTGGTGTAAAGGATGCGGCATCTGCATCTCATTTTGCCCGAAGGACTGCTTCGATATATCGAGTATCAATCAACCTTTGATGATAAGGTTGGACGTATGCACGAAGTGTATGCAGTGCGTGCATAGATGTCCAGATTACTGCATCACAATTGATGGACAAGGTGAACCTGTTGAAGCAGTGGAGGATAAATAAAATGTCAAAAGCCAAAGTTAGACTGCTTCAAGGCAACGAAGCTTGCGCCGAGGGAGCCATTGCCATTGGCTGTCGGTTTTATGGTGGCTATCCGATAACTCCTTCAAGCGAAATCGCTGAAATAATGGCTCATAGGCTTCCGCAAGAAAACGGTAAGTTCATTCAAATGGAGGATGAAATCGCCAGTATGGCATCAGTCATTGGAGCATCGATGGCTGGCGTCAAAGCTATGACTGCAACAAGCGGTCCTGGTTATAGCTTAATGGTAGAGAACATCGGCTATGCAGTAGTCGCTGAAATACCCTGTGTAATTGTAAATGTTCAGCGTTGCGGTCCTTCAACTGGTCAGCCTACGGCGACAGGACAGGGGGACTTAATGCAAGCGCGATGGGGTACTCACAGCGACCATCCTGCTGTAGCAGTAGCACCTGCAAGCGGACAGGAAATGTATGATCTTACAGCCAAGGCTTTCAACTTATCGGAAAAATTCCGTATTCCTGTTACGGTTCTTAGCGATGCGGTTGTAGGTCATATTCGCGAGCGCGTTGTTATGCGTCCGTATGAAGAACTAGATGCAGTCGATCGCAAAGTAGCTGACGAAAGTGCGGAAACTTATATGCCAATGAAGACAGATGAAAGCTTGATTCCTGCGTTAGCTACTTTGGGTAGCAGGCATCATCCTTACTTTACCGGCTTAGTTCACGCGGGTCGGGGGTTCTTCACAGCTAATGGTGATGAGATTGAATATTTTATTAGACGTTTGCACGATAAAATTGATAACCATGCCGAAGAATTGATTGATATTGAGGAGTACGGAACAGATGATTGCGAAGTTTGTCTTGTGAGCTTCGGAGTCAGTGGTCGTGCAGCATCAAACGTGGCTTTGCGTATGCGCGAAGCTGGTAAGAAAGTTGGTCAGATAAGACTTAAAGTTGTTTGGCCTTTCCCAGAAAGAGTTATCAGCGACATCGCTCGTAAATGTCATAAATTCGTTG
>CAZRQJ010000073.1:0-11421 GCA_964602075.1 uncultured Planctomycetia bacterium | reverse complement strand
AAGACGAAAACGGAGACATTATTGAAAGTTTTAATGGGATTGAAGTTGACGATACTGCATTAATGGACAACCTCGCAGGTGAAGTAATCGGAATCCCATTTGGCCCACAATCAGACTTGTTCGGACTTGGCGCAATTTGCATTGAGTTACTTACGGCGGCAAAATTCGAGGATGTATTAGGTCCGGACGATTTGACCAAAACGGAAAATTTATCTAGAACCATCGCCGCCCTGGATTACATTCCGCTTCCAATTCAAGAAGTGTTGATTAAGTTACTTGCTCCCGAAATGGAAGCGCGGTACGGCGGATACAAAGAGGCATTGGACGAAGTCGCTGGACTCTTAGGGGAGGAAGAAGGGCGGATTGCCTTCGAGAGCTTTATATTCTCGACTCTATTCGGCGCGCGATTCAAAATCGGCAGGCAGATTGCTGCGGGCGCATATTCGCGTGTGTATTCTGCTAAAGACGTCGAAAAGGATGAAAAATGCGTCGTAAAACTAATCGACTTAAAAACCTATCCCGTTTTGACTGAACCATTCCGCCACTACTTGAAACAACTAGCGCTTCTTGAAGATCACACTCTTGTTAAAGTGCGCGATGTGGGGGTTCATTTCGAACTCGGGTATATAGCGATGGACGATGCGGGACAGAGTTTGGAAGACTTGTTGATTCGGCGCGGGATGCTTCCTTTGCATGATGCTGCACATATTGTTTATCAACTTGCAAATGCTCTTGAGTTTCTTTATTTTAACAATGTTCATACATACGGTGGGTTTAAGCCTACAAATGTTTTTCTTTCGTCCAACCTTCGCGAAGCGCGTATCGGCGATGTATTTTTGTCGAGATTCCTTCTAGAACATGACAATATCGCGAATACCAGCGCAGAATATTTCAGCTACGATTGGTGTAAGAGCAAGGAGATCACGCGTGCGGGAGACTTCTATAGCTTGGGTCTTCTGTTTTACGAGTTACTTATAGGCCATCCGCCGTACAGTTTCAAAGTCGAAGAAGAAATTATGCGCGATCACTTGAGCGGTGACACAATGCGCGTTATACAAGATTCACTGATCAGTCCGGAAGCAAAACAGATAATGATGCGCTTGCTCGATAGAAATCAAGGCGCGCAGTATAAGACACCTGACGAGTTGAAACGCGATATTTCCGCAATGATGGGTTGGGACAAGAAAGAAACTCTTGAACTGCCGCACATCCCGTTCGATTTTGCCGATGTATGTATTGTAGGAAAAAACACTCGTGAGAAGGTTGAAGAAACACTTTGTTATAGACTGCCGACAAAAGGTGATAGGCCGCGAGGTTTTTTCACTTTGATTCACGGTCACGGGGTCGATGTAGGAGATGCGGGCGGAGCGGCAAGAGTAGCGTTGGAAGTTGTAAGGGAGGCGATATTCACTCCGGGGCAAGATCCGCAGAACCCAGCTTCGCTTCTATCGTCCGCACCTGATGAGTATTTGTTAAAGATGTTTGAACGTGTCAACGAAGAAATCTATCGTTTCGCTTTTAGAAAAGGAAAATTAAGGAAAATCGGCGCTGCTCTCACTTGCGGTTTCATTCAAAACAACACCTTATATTTCATTCAGAACGGTGAAAACGCCGTGTACTATTTCCACAAAGGCGACTATAAAGATTTGCGTTCACTAAAAGGCGCTGTATCAGACGACAAAGTAGTAGGTAGAATTGATACAAGCCTCGAAGACGCTCCTTCGGAAATGCTTGGCATTGCTGAAAAATTCAAGGTGTTTGTCTTTAAGAAGCGTTTGAAAGACAGCGAGCAGTTAGTTTTCTTGTCTAAAGTATTGCGCGAAAAATTCAGTATAGCGGAAATTCGCGAGTTTATTTCTAGTCAAGACAATCCGTCGATTTCGGTAGAACTAATCGAGAAGAACGCACGCAGGCGCAGGCTAGAAGGAACGATAAGCTCTGTTTTGGTGAACATTGGCGAAGTGTCTAAATTTGTTGAAGATTCTGCACATAGAACGACTGGCAATCTCGCTCGAAGCTATATGGAAAGCGCGGATCAACTTTTTCAAGATGGTAAAGTTGATGAAGCGATAGCGATTTATGAAAAGGCGATTGAGCACAATGCCAATTACACTACGCTTCATTACAAACTCGGAAAAGCGTTTATTGCTAAAGACATGAAAGAACGAGCGCTACGTTCATTTCTAAATGCGATCGAACTTGACAATCAGCACGTTCCTGCACATATCGAGGCAGCACATGTTTATATTATCCTTAAAATGCATTCGCATGCATACGACCTACTCGGGAGATTAATAGCTCGCGGCGTTGAAGATGCGGATGTGTTTGCGTTCGCGGGAATGGTTTGCAACAAAATCAGGCGTTTGCGTGAAGCGGTAGAATATTGCAGTCTTGCGCTTGAACTCAAACCGGGACATCCTATTGCTACACGCGAACTTGTTATTGCGAGCAGAGGAAAACGCTTGAGCAGATAACTACAGTACTGCAGCTGTCGGCGCTTCAGATTTCAGCGTTGTCAAACTCACGCCTTCCATTTCTCGCGGTTTTTGTATATTCATAAGTTCGAGCAACGTCGGAGCCAGATCGCACAAGGAGCGGTCTTTTTCGCAGACGAGTGGGTGATTGCCCCAGTCAGTCTGTGTAACAAGAACGACCGGAACTGGGAATTTGCTGTGCTGTGTCAATATTTCGCCGTTTGCATCAAGCATTTCGTCGCAGTTTCCATGGTCAGCGGTGATAATGAGAGCTGTATTACTTTCAAGACACGCTTCTACAACTAATTTTAAGCATTTATCAATATGACCAACCGCTTGAACAGCTGCTTCAAACACACCGGTATGACCTACCATGTCGCCGTTCGCAAAGTTGCATATGTATAAGTCGAACTCTTTGCGTTTGATTCTGAATCTTAACTCGTCTGTTAATTGGTAAACGCTCATTTCCGGTTTTTCGTCGTAGGTTTTGACTTTTGGACTTGGAACGAGTACGCGCGCTTCGCCCGGGTAAGGCGATTCTCTGCCTCCGTTGAAGAAGTATGTTACATGTGCGTATTTTTCGGTCTCGGCTAGTTTACAGACTGTCAATCCCATATTAGTAAGATACTCGGTCATATGGTTGTACACAGACGTCTTCGTCAGCAATGTTGGATTTTGAAAATCAGCTTCATATTGCGTGAAGCTGAAATAGTCTATGTTGGGCAAAGCAGGTCGATCAAATCCTAGTAAGTCGGCGCTGGTCAAAGCGCGAGTAATCTGCCGCATTCTATCCGCTCGAAAGTTAAAAGCAATTATTCCGTCGTTGTCATGAACGCGTCCAACCGGTATGCCTTTTTCGTCAACGATTACAGTGGGCTGTATAAACTCATCGGTTTCACCTCTAACCAATGCATCACGGAACGCTTGAACCGCTCCGTCAATGCGTATGCCATCACCTAGCACTATTGCACGCCATGCTCGTTCTGTTCGTTCCCAGCGATTGTCGCGATCCATTCCCCAGAAGCGCCCCATTATCGTTGCGATGCGTGCATCCGTGTGTTTACCAAAATATCTATCGAGCAACTGGAGGAATTTGATGCCGCTTCCGGGTTGAGTATCTCTGCCGTCCATCAAACAGTGAGCGCGTATCTTTGGCACTTTTTGTTTGATCGCAAGATCGATCAAAGCCTGCATCTGATGCTGGTGGCTATGCACACCGCCGTCCGACACAAGTCCCATGATGTGAATAGTTCCGCCGCGATCTACCACTTGTTTTATGAAGGAGCATAAAGTTGGATGATCGTAAAACGCGCCAGATTCGATAATATCATTAATCGCCAACAAATCCTGCTTGACGATGCGACCCGCTCCGATATTTAAGTGACCGACCTCGCTGTTTCCCATCTGGCCCTCAATCAGACCAACGAGTCGTCCGTCTGACCTTATTGTCGTCATTGGGTACTTAGTGGTTATCTCATCCCAGTTAGGTGTGTCGGCTGCGGCGATTGCATTGCCGTAGCTTGATGGGTTCATTCCCCAGCCGTCCAGTATTAATAGGCAAGCTCTTCTGTGCATATGGAATCCTCAACTGCGTTTAGCAAATGCAGTAGAACATCTAGAGACGAGTCCAGGCGTATATCTGCCACTTCCCACTTGATTTTGTAAGCTCTAACAAGCAGCGCGCATTGTTATTGAAATGCTGAATAGGAGATACCACAAAATAATCGCTTTCAACCGTGAAATCGAATTCGATATGTGCAAGTTCGCCGTTGATTGTAAGAGTGCTCATTAGAGGTGCAAGTGATACAGCTATATTTGCGTTTTCAAACAGAAACGTATCGATATGCTCTTTGAAATTCTGGGATGGAGGATCTTCTACAGAGTGATGCGTTGGAAAGAGCAATGCGACTTCCGAGTCAAACATAAAAAGTCCGCTGAACAGATTCGCAGCTTCATTTGAATTGCGCGCAGTTATGTAACTGCCAAGATTTTCTAAAACGTCCACAATTAAATCGGAATCTGTTGGTTCGTCGGGAGATGCTGGAATCCAATACATTATCTGCCAGACACCTTCGGAACTGCGCAAAAATTGCATAACGTCATCCGAGTGATTCACCGCATAGAATGTTGGGGGTACTGTTAAAATGTATGTGGAGTTCAGGGAGTAAGAGATAGTGCCGGTCGCAATGTCGCCAACCCTGCTGAAATTGCTCAATGAAAGCTGAAAATCTACATTGACGTTTTCAGAAAAGAAAAGGCTCATGTATTCGAAAAGATTCGACGATGGATTTCCGCCTGCTTCACTTATATGCGTGCGGAATCTAGATGCGATAACGGAGTTTAATCTGAAACCGTCGGTCAACGAATCGCCGACAAGCGAAAGGTCTTTCCCGCGTATCGATTCTTGCAGGTTCAACACGGAAAGTCGGCACAAATCGAATGGCACCGGCTCTGGGTCGCCTGACGGTCCTTCTACCCAACTAATGATCCTCCATAGTCCGTCGTTTTCGAGCCTTAGATTGATTTGGTCGGTTGCTTGAGCGTCGTAAACTTGTGGAGGAACCGACAATACATAAGTAGCGAGGAAGTTCATTGAAACCGTAACGGTAGCTACGTCTTCGGTTATTTCCCAATTGGACACAGTCAGCGTAAATACAATATTTTCGTTGTAGGCAAAGACATCTTTGAAAAACGCCTCGAATCCAGCTTGAGGATTGCCGCCTGAAGTAGTCGTCGGTGTCCAGAAACGTTTGCCAACAGCACTGTCAACCGCGAAAATCGAACTTATGGTCTTGTCTTTTAATTTGAAGTTTCTTGAATTGATGACTTCTTCAAGGTTTTTTATTGTGCGGTTAATGGCGACAATCGGTTCGAGATTGCCGGGGTTGTCTTCGTCGCCAGCGCTTACTTCTTCAACCTCTTCCCAAGCGATTACCTTCCATGCGCCTTGTTCGCGTTGGAACGTTATCCTGTCGAGAGCATCAACGAAGTAATTAATTGGAGGAGATTCGAGAACATATGTAGCGCTAAGGTGAAATTCTAGATCTGCGGTGGCAAGGTCGCCGTTTTGAGTAACCTTCGTCACAGACAAGTCTATAATTACGTTCTCGTTATCTCTGTAAAAATCGTTGAACAACGATGCGATGTTAGTCTGCGGTGACGGTTGAGCGGGCGCGTTGCTTCTGCGAAAACGAAACGCAACAAGTCCATCCATTCTGAAGATATCTGCAACTTGGTTTGATGCTAGATTTGGATCTTCTTCAACAATCGCTCTTTCAACAAGCGCTATTGTCTGAACTAAAGCGTTCTTAACGTTCGCCGAAACATCGCCGTCAGGCGGTTGAATCGAATCACCTCCGCCTTTACAGGAAAATGCAAACGCACAAAAAAGGACGAGAATTAAAGAGATAATACTGAATGACTTCACGTTGTTCACCAACACATTTTACCACGATTTATCAAGCTCGTTTACGTCACTTCTGTAGTTCGGCGGCTAATGAACAAACAATACTCGCAATCAACACTCGCCATTAACTCATGAAACTAGCCCTCTAGATAGTTGTTGCCATTGCTCGCGACAGGAACGGGTGTCGCTTTCCAGATTTCATTATTGTATTGATTGATGGTTCTATCCGAGCTGAATTTACCCGCACGAGCAATGTTAAGAATCGCCATTTTAGTCCACCTATCGCGGTCGCGATAAGCAGCCTCAACTTTTGTTTGAGCTATACGATACGAATTGAAATCCGCCAGAACCATATAGGGATCGCTATTAACAAGAGTCTCAACGATTGCATCAAACATACCCGGATTTTCTGCGTTAAAGAAGTTGCTCTTTACAAGGTCAATAGTCCGTTTCAGCAGCGTATCGCTTTCGTAATACGCCCGCGGATCGTAACTTTGGCGCAATGCCGCTACTTCTTCTGCTGTCATGCCGAATATAAAGATGTTGTCGTCGCCTACTTCTTCTCTAATTTCCACATTAGCTCCATCGAGTGTGCCTAGCGTGATTGCTCCGTTAAGAGCGAACTTCATATTGCCTGTACCGGAAGCTTCAAAGCCGGCTGTCGAGATTTGTTCCGATACATCGGATGCTGGGAATATTTTTTCGGCAAGTGTCACTCGATAGTTCGGCAGAAAAATGACCTTAATGAAATTGCGAGTATCGGGATCGCGATTTATCAGTTCACCCACATGGCAAATCAAGCGAATAATCAATTTCGCCATATTGTATGCGGGTGCAGCCTTGCCTCCGAAAATAAATGTACGCGGATAGTAGTTAAGTTTAGGGTTATCCTTCAGTTCGAGCCATGTGGCAACAATGTTAAGAATATTCAGAAGTTGTCGTTTATATTCATGAATACGCTTCACATGCACATCGAAAATAGAATCAGGATCAATTCTGTGGTTTGTTAGATCGCGAGCAATACGTGTGAGGTTTTTCTTTGCATCAAGCTTCATGGCTCGGAATCTGTCGCAGAACTCGACGTCTTCGACATATGGTTCTAGTTTCCTTAACTCGTCAAGGTCTACGACCCATTTATCACCGATTTTCTCGGTTATTAGTTGCGTTAGCGGTCTATTTGATAGATAAAGCCAACGTCGTGGAGTAACGCCGTTTGTTTTGTTGTTGAATTTGTCGGGAAACATATCATTGAACAGCCTTAGCTCCTGCTCCATCAACAGCTTTGTATGAAGCGCTGCGACGCCGTTTACGGAATGCGAGCCGACGATTGCTAGGTGTGCCATGCGAACTTTCTTGCTGCCGCCTTCTTCGATCAGCGACATGTCTGATAGTTTTTGTGAATCGCCCGGATAGCGAATAGCTACATCTCGCATAAACAGACGATTAGCTTCGTAGATAATTTCAAGATGACGCGGAAGAAGCCTTTCAAGCATGCTAACAGGCCAGCGCTCAAGCGCTTCAGAGAGCAAAGTATGGTTAGTGTAAGCGAACGTACGCGTGACTATATCCCAGCTACGCTCCCAACCCATTCTGTACACGTCGAGGAAAACCCGCATCAATTCTGCGATTGCCAATGACGGATGAGTGTCGTTAAGTTGAATTGCGACTTTATCCGGAAAAGCGTCAAAATTGCTGTTGGTCACAAGATAGCGACGAATAATATCTTGTATTGAACAGGAAACGAAGAAGTATTGCTGTTTAAGGCGGAGTTCTTGCCCTTCAAATATGTTGTCGTTCGGATATAGGACTTTTGAAATGTTCTCACCAACGTTCTTTTCATGCACAGCTCGAAAGTAGTCACCATGCTGAAAATATTCAAGATCGAATTCTTTTGTTGCACGTGCTGCCCACAATCTAAGTGTGTTTACGGTGTTACAGCCAAACCCGCTTATGGGCGTGTCATAAGCAATCCCCTTTACTTCTTCAGTATCAATCCAGTCGTGAATAAGATTGCCGTCTAATCCTTTGACTGACGAGGTTCTTCCGTAAAATCTAACGACGTACGTTCGTTCAGGTCGGGCGATCTCCCAGGGGTTAGTCATTGTCAACCAAGCGTCCGGACATTCCACTTGCTGGAGTCCGCGAATCGCCTGCTCAAAAATACCGAATTCATAGCGAATACCATATCCGTATGCAGGGAGCTGAAGTGTCGCCATGGAATCTAGAAAACAAGCTGCAAGTCTTCCTAACCCGCCATTTCCTAGTCCAGGTTCGGGTTCTTCGTTGACAATACTCGCTAAGTCTAGATCCAAGCGATGTAACGCTTCTTTTATCGGTTCGTAAATGCCAAGATTAATCATGTTGTTGATTAAAGCTCTGCCAAGCAGGTATTCAGCGGATAGGTAGTAAATACGCTTCGCATCGGAGTGATAGTACGCTTGTTGTGTTCGAATCCAACGTTCCACGAGCCTGTCACGAACGGTTAACGCCAACGCAAGATACAAGTCGTTGCGTGTCGCGGTGTATTGATCTTTAGAAAGCGAATATTGAAGGTGGTTTGCCAATCCTAATTCAATAGCTTCGGCATCCATGCCTTTGTTAAAAGTGCGCCACCTTGTGAACAAATCGGTTTTTGTCATAACAACTCCACTAAACTTGACCGTCGGATATATATTGGAACAACAATTGTAAGCTATTTCTTTATTATTCCAAAGCTCGCGGAATGAGATTGCGTTTCGGAGCCTTTTGTGAGTCCCTGTTATAATTCCAGCGTGGAGAGTTTTTTAATAAACGCACCAGCGCTATGGTTTCTCTTTTTGAACGTCGTTATCTTAGTTTTATACCTGTTGAGGTTGAAACGAAGACGTCATGAAGTAAGTTCCATTTTGTTGTTCACTCGTTCAGTCGAAGAGATGCAGGCGAACGCGCCTCTACAGTGGCTTAAAAAGAACCTTCTTTTGTTACTCCAGTTGTTAGTTTTGATTTTGTTAGTTTTGTCTTTGACGCGTCCATTTATCAGCATGCAAGGAGTGAGAAGCGGAAAGACAGTAATTCTTATAGATACAAGTTATTCGATGATGGCGCGAGGAAGTGGCGGAACGCGTTTGGAGCGTGCATCGGAAGAAGTTCGAAAAGTTATTGCTAATCTGCGTTCAAGCGATATGGCAATGATAGTAGCCATGACAACAAAACCTCACGTACTTAATGGTTTTACTCCAGATAGGATGGAACTGCAACGTTCGATAAACCGCATAGACCAATATTTAGGCGGGACGGCGAACATTGACGAAGCTATGAAGCTTGTAAGCCCGTTAATGAAGGAAGGCGCACACGTTGTTTTGATTTCCGACGGTGGGTTTACACATGAAATCGAGGACTCGATACCACATCAAGGCGTTTTTGATTTTGTCTCTGTAGGGGAGGAAATTGACAATATTGGTATAACGTCGCTTGCGATAACTGAAATTCCGGGAACAAACGCCTATGAGTTGTTTTACGTCATTACAAACTTTACAAATAAAGCTGTCTGGCGCACAATGAAGCTGTCTTCACGCGATACGTTACTCGACCAAAGAAAACTAGGCATTGAACCCGAAACAAGCGTTGAAGTTGTCATTTCACCATTAGAACGATACTCAAGTGTATTGAAGCTAGAGTTTGTTGAAAAGGACGATTTTCAGGTTGACGATGCTTGCGACATAGTAATGCCTGATGAGAGGATAATTCCGGTGAATTTTGTCAGCGAGCCAGACGTGCTGTTTGAATCGGCTCTTGCAGGCGATGAAAGCTTGGATGTTGTCCGAATTCCACCGTCTGGTGTGACAGCCACGAATCTATCGAGCCGAAATGGTGTTTATATTTTTAATAAGTGTATGCCGCCGAATGGCGTTAGGCTTCCGATGTTGGTTGTTGCGCCATCAGCACCTCTCGTCGGAGTCACTCCAGGAGAGACAACAGAAGGACCGCTAGTTGTTGATTGGGACGAATCGCATCCTATGCTTGCATTTATCCGCGTTACTGATTTGCGAATTGCTGTGGCGATAAAAGCACGTATTACGAGCGACATAAGAACGGTTATCGACGGCACGGACGGTCCGCTGCTTGTTGCGGGAGAAGATATGCATACGCGCTTCGCAGTTTTGTTGTTCGACGTTGCTCAAAGCGATTTTCCTTTAAGAGCGGCGTTTCCAATTTTCCTGCATAACACTGCAGTTTGGCTTTCACGAACCGCGAGCGGATTTGATCCATTTAACACATCCGTAGGGCGTCCTTGGAAATGTAAAGTGGGTGAGAGTGTTGAAAGAGTTGAACTGATTAGTCCGTCAGGAAGAAAATCGTTGCTTGCCGTTCGTGGAAACGAAGTAGGTGGAGTGACATTGGACGAGATAGGTGTATGGTATGTGGACAATCAAACTGACAAGAAACCGATTTCTGTTAATTTATTGGATTCAGAAGAGAGCAGAGTGAACGTTGCAGATTCATTTAGAGTCGGTGATGTTGAGTTCAAATCAGATAGACGCGCAATCTTGAACAGAGAGATTTATCCATGGGTTATTATTTTTGTTTTGTTTGTTATATTGGGTGAGTGGTTTGTTTATCATCAACGCAACGTTTAGGTCAGCTTGTAGTCGTTGAAGGAATGGTGCTTGTGATTAAAGCGACAGTACAAAGAATTAGAGGTTCGTTGCCTAGTTTTTTATATGCAGCGATTCTAACGCATTTTATGCTTGTTCTGATGTTGTTTACTTCCTTTTCTATTCAATCTGTAAACTCGGCAGAAGCGGATAGCGATGTTCGCTTAGCGATATTGTCTGTATCGGCGATTCCACAGGGCGAAGGCTTGGAATTTGAAAGCGCTGTTTTTAAGTATCCACAAGTCAAATCTGTTGATATTGCTGTGACGGTCAGGTTGGACGCATCGAACGCTGTTAATGCGACCCTTTTTGTAAGCGGTATCGATCAAGATGGTTCGAAAATCGGTAAGGGTAAGATTAAAGAGAAATTACAGCCGGGTGAAACGCGGCTCGTTATTAAAGACTTCCTTATTCTTAATGAGTTTTACGGCGAACATGACGTTACGCTAGATATCGAAGTATCTGCTGACAGAGCTGCGACTGTTAAATCTAAACGAGTTTTTTCATTTATCGGTCTACCGAAACCCGAATTGAAGGTAGACTATATCGACCTAAGGCCTCGTAACGAACCGTTATATCTCGAATTCATACCCGGCGAATCCTTCTCATTTAACATCTTTTTTGAAGTTCAAAAAAACGACGCGGAGTTAAATGCCCAAATCCGCGTGTTCGCGATTTTAGATGAGCAGAGTTTTGAAATCGACCGATACAATTTGTCCGATCCGTTCTGGGATAAAACGGACTTTGCCGCGATTGTAGGATACTATCGCATCGAATTGTTTGGGAGACTCCCCGACAAGTTCATCGAGTATTACAAAGAACGGCATTATTTTCGAGTCTTTGTTGAAATCGAATTCGAGGGCGGCATTCGATATCTTGAGTTTGGAGAAGGTTTGATCTACGACGC
>CAZRQJ010000072.1:0-11478 GCA_964602075.1 uncultured Planctomycetia bacterium | reverse complement strand
TTCGAGGTGTCGATTGCGCCTTTGAAAGTGAAATCGCTGTTTCCGTAAAGCAAATGTGTCTCAAACTTGTGGGGTGCGTTCTTGAAAAGCTCGTATCCAGCTCGCGCTGAAAAGCCGCGATTTTTATACCTGCCCTGCGCCGTTACATAAAACTTGGAATCTTCAAGCGACCCTTCGCCTTTTGCCTCTATTTTGATTGGTTTGTTTAGAAGGTTGCCAATAGTCAAGTCACCGACGGCGCTGAATTTTGCCTTGTCCGAAAAGGATACTTCGGCATCGAACCCAACGACGGGATATGCGCCGCTGTCAACAACCAAAACAGGAGCGCTCTCCATTGGAAAAACAAGAAAGTCTATCGCTCGCGACAACTGCGCATTCTTCAACCAATTAAGACCCGGCGCTTGCGGCTCGCTCGCCTCTGCACTCTCGGATGTCGAGTCGGCACTGGCGGCGCTCCCATCGCTATCATCCGAATCCGTTTCTTTATCGGGTTGTCTTGGCCACCAAACTTCCATTCCAATTCTTGTCGAGTCTGTCGAGAGAATAACAACGCCTTTTTGGGGTGCACTCGGATCGATAAACAACACGTCGCCTTCTGCACTTGTAGGAATCAACCCAATCAAATCGGTAGATACAGCAGGTCTTGCTTCAGTTTCAAGGCGAGTTATGCCGAGGAGCGACGCTTGACCGATAACTTTGAATTTAGGGTTAGCGCTATTCAAACCGAACGATTCGACATTAGCCAATGTGCGCACTTCGACAGTCGGACTTGCTTGGTAATTGAACGCAACGTTGCGCGCTGTAAGTTTGTCTCCGTCGAATTGAAAATCAGCACGCACGGATTCGAGCATTGTATTGTCAGATGTAAGCATAGACGAGTATGCGTTACCGAACACTTCTATCCTTCCAAAACTGTCTCTCTTAAATCTGCCCCTAGCCCCAACGTCACCCTTTACATTGACATCCGCTTGCGAAAGAGCCGCCAATCTCGGAATTGATGTAGGCGACATAGCGAATTCGATATCAATAGACGTGTCTTTGGAGACGGTGCCGCTTCCGCTGACATTCACTTCTCCGCCACTAACCGAAAAACTCTCCAACCTCACAGATTCGTTCGCTGCGGCAAAAGCTAGATTAGCCGAGCCGAGGTCGTGTCCCTCCCAGTTTATACGCGACATTCCAACCCAACCGTCTAAGGTAGGGCTTTCGAACGTTCCAGTTAAAGTTAATTCAGCAGAAACAACCCCGCTGACTGGTGTTTTATAGGGAACAGTCGCCAAGTCGAACGAAGCCAATTTCACATTAAAATTCAAATTTTGCGCTTTAGTTTCAACAACACCGCGCAGAGATAACAGAGCGTCCGCATAAACGCCGTTTAAGCTCTCGATTTCAAGCGCACCTGTTCCAGAATCGAAAACAAGCATGACAGAATCGATTCCAAATATAGGATATGTAGGAAGCGTTAAGCCGATATTCGTCAAATCCGCTTCGACTCTTGCGCCAATCGTTTCGCTTGTCGAACCAGCAACAAATACTCTTAGGCTATCCAGACTTAGCGTCGGGTTGAGGGGTGCAGCGAACGGCGTGATTTGGTTTACAAACGGCGCGGCTGATAAGTAGGCAATGTTTGTCGTAGAAAAACTGGCGTCTATTTCTCCCGATTCTTGCTCGTAAACACCTCTAATCTCAAATGTGTCGCTGTCCCAAACTCCTTTTATGCTGCCTTGAGCTTGTCCGGTAGCGGCTGTCAGCGTAAAATTACCGCTAATCCGCTCAAGGACGGTTTTGAAATCGAAATCGTCGGGATCGTAACTCACTGTCGGCTTTACTCCGAGCGATGACACATATTGCTCGAATTTGCCAACAACATCATTGCCTCCTCTGATGCGTGCGAGGATTTCGGGAGAAATCCCCTGCTTATCGAAATAAAACAAAGTCATTCCGTTGATATCAACTTCTATATCGTATTTGCCTTTGTCTTTCTGCTCTTCTCGTTCTTTAAGCAGTCGCATTAGGTTGAATTCACCGTCTTTACCGCGCATCACTCGAACTGTTGGCAGTATGATTGAGAGATCGATTTTGTTTTCTCTTAGCGAAAAAACATTCATATTGACCGTCGGTACTTCTATAATCGGCACGGATGAATCATGCAGATATACTAAAACGCCGTTGACACGCACTGCGCCTGTGAAAGGATTAACCGTTACCGATCCGAAATCGAGCTTGCCGTTAATATGCGTTTCCGCGAACGAAATAAGCAGGTCTTTTAGCTGCCAAGCTAGATAGTAACGCCATATGGGAATGGCAAGTATCACTAAAAGCGCAACAACAACAAGAAAATGCAGAAACTTATTGCGGTGCTTGAGTCGTCTTTGATTCAGACGCTCTTTAATCTGCACATTGTCGTTGTTCTCGCTCATATTGATCAAACTGGATTAAAACTCAATTGCGACTCCGGCTGAAAAATTCGTATCTCCAAATATATCTTCCGCGCCTACTTTTATCGAATAATCGTCGCCTAATTTGAAACGAAGGTAGGAGTTCATCTTTAAATCGTTCGGATTATACCCGTCAATAGACCACACGGAGTTACCTATGTCGTAGTCCAAACCTGCGCCGATTTTGCCTCGAATGATGCCTCCTCTTAACGATAAGTCGTTATTTACGACGCGTCCTCCTTGAAGGTTGAGTTCGCTTTCTTCACCGATGCCGTCAACACCCACTTGGATAAATCCTTTTTGAGTCGCCATCTTGACTTCGACGTCCGCAAGAGCCAAATTTTCATCCTGTCCCTGTTTCGGATTGGAGTTGTTTATGAATCTGCCGGTCAACCGTCCGGAAACGTCTATGTCTGTGAGCTTTTCAATATCAGCGAACTTATCTTCGACATTTGAAAGCGTGCCGCGAATTTCACCCATAGTGCCTTTCGCTTCTTCGAGAACTTCATTCGTCAGCTTCACAGCGTTTTTCACGCCTGCTTTTATCTCCGGATCGTTGGTTATCTCTTCAATATCCTCCGAAATGCGACGGAGCGACGAAAGACTAGCATCAAGTTCGTTAGACATTTTGTCGAGACGTTCAATTATTTCGGGATTTTGAGTGATCCTCTTAACATCTTCAGATACGAGCTTGAAATTGCCCGTCATCTCTTCCATATTTATCAACGTTGCGTTAATTTCATCCGAATTAGATCCGATAATCGAGTCAAGATGAATGAGTAAACTGTTAACATGATCGAGCGTATCTTTCACGCTTCCAGTAATGTCATATATGATTTCGTTGAGAAATTCGGTGTCGAGTTTTTCGGATGCTTTTGAGAGCATATCGTTTATCTCGTCCATAGTTTTATTGCCTTTCAGAATCAATTGATCGAGTCCATCGTCAAACTTGCCTTCAAATTCATCGCCGTCCTCGACCCAGCCAGCGTTGCTCTTTTCAGGCACTTGTACGTTAATAACCTTTTCGCCGACAAGCCCTTCAGACATAGCGATAAACGCGCTGTCTTTTGGGAATCGTGCTTCCTTTTTCATCTTGACGTGAACGACAGCCAAGTCTCTATCCGGGTCGTAAACGACAAGAGAAACGCTTCCTGCGACTACGCCGGCAACCCTCACATCAACGCCGCGAGAGAGTCCGCGCGCCTCGTCGAATGTAATGGTTATGTTAATAACATTGCCTTTGACCGAGCGATCGAGCATGTTTAACCCGCCCACTAGCATCAAAATCGATACTATCACAACAAGACCAACCTTGGCGTGAGCTGAAAAGTCCGTCATTAAACCACCTCCTTTGCAAGAGTGTGAACCTGTTTAGCAGTTTCTTTAAAGCTGTTGACGAATGCACACACCGCTGGATGTTCACAACTCAAAATTGAATCGTGTCCGCCTAGCTGAATTGACTCGCCTCTGTCTATAAATACAACATTGTCGGCGATGTTAAGTACGCTCGCCAAGTCATGACTCACTACTACACTTGTGACATCGAACCCGCTGTTAGTGGCGACAATGATTTTATCAACAAGTTCGGTTGTAATCGGGTCGAGGCCAGTTGTCGGCTCGTCGTACAGAAGAATTTTCGGTTGATAGATGAGCGCACGAGCGAGCGCGACGCGACGTTTCATTCCGCCTGACAGCTCCGACGGATACATTTTTTCAGTTCCCTTCAAACCTAGTCGCTCAAGCAAATCTGAAACGCGGGGAGCGATTGTGCGCACCCTCTTCTTCTCACGATACACAGGATAAAAAGCCACGTTGTCGAAAACGCTCATGCTGTCGAACAGAGCTGACCCTTGAAACACCATTCCCATCTTTTTCCGCACATGCGCATATTCGCCTTCGCTCAAGTTGCTTACTACTTCTCCATCAATACTCACAATGCCGCGTTGGGGTTTAATGAATCCCATGATAACTTTTAGAATCGTGCTCTTACCGCTTCCCGAACCGCCGATAAAATAACTTATCTCCCGCGCGTTAAGCTTGAAACTGATACCATTCAGCACAGTCTTCTTTCCAAATCTCACAACTACTCTGTCAAACTCAATCATAACAAGTCAAAATCAACGACATTAGAAAAGTATAGGCATTAGAATTAAGTCTAACCCGAAAATAAGCACGATGCTGTTTGTAACGCTGTTTGTTACCGCTTTGCCAACTCCTGCTGCGCCGCGCTCGACACTAAATCCGTGATAGCACGCTACAAGCGCAACCACTGCGCCAAATATAATTGTCTTAATAAAACAGGCTCGATAATCGCTCATCTCGACAAACGTTGGAATCTCCGCGATAAATGTAATGTAGTTCATATTCACCTGTTCGTACGCCATTAAAAATCCTGCGTAAAATCCCGCGTATCCCGCAAATATGGCAACAACAGGCGACATTATCACAAGCCCTAGCACACGTGGAATCGTAAGAAACCAGTCGGGATCGGTCGAAAGCGCTTTAAGCGCATCAATCTGCTCGCTAATCTTCATTGCGCCGATTTCGGAAGTTATACTAGCGCCAACTTTCCCCGCCAAGACGACGCCTGTCAATACAGGTATCATTTCACGCAGTAACACTAGAAGCACAAGTCCGCCCACAAACGTCTTGAATCCGCGAGCCGCCATCTCTTCGGCGATAATAAACGTAATGCTGGCACCCACAAACGACAATACGAGACACACAATAGGGATGCTCGCAGTTCCAAGAATAGACATCTGCGCTATCGTTAGTCCTACATTTGCGCGCCCTTTAATCAGATAATAAATAACACGCAAAAGCAACAGGAATAATCCGCCAAAGAACGCGAGGAAGCGATCGACGAAACGGAATATCGTTTGTCCCAATAAGGAACCTCCTTGCTCGTGCTTGCGGTGGCACGCTATAAAGTGTGATTTCAATCTGTGCTTCAGTATGAAATCACGGCTCGAAAACGAGATACATGCCACTCAACAGACGCTCCAGTATACCAAAGAAAGTCGGCGTTGAACGTCGTGACTCTTAAATCGTATAGTAATCAAGTTGCAGAACAACGAAGTAATTATTCGTGTCCTAATGGTAAAAATGTCTATAGGGAGCGTGCGCGAACAGCACTCCTAATTCGCGAGCGCGCTCCGCAACTTTCTTGTCGTTTCGGCTGCCTGCGGGGGATATGATTATGCCTACCTCCGCTTTATGCGCAAGCTCGATCGAGTCGTGGAAAGGAAAGAAGGCGTCGCTAATAAGAACTGCGCCCTTTGCATTATCCCCCGCCTTTGCCAGACATTGCTTTACCGCGCCTACTCGGTCGGTTTGGCCTGCGCCGAATGCAATCATCACTCCGTTCTTAACAAGCAGTACCGCATTACTTTTCAAAAAACGAATTATCTTTAACCCGAAGTCTATGTCTTGTTTAAATCCGTCGGGAATCGCCTCGCCTGACTGAAGTATAACGTCGGTATGCCGTGCAACGACGCGATCGTTTTCCTGCATGAGATAGCCGAATTCAGTTTCGTAAATGTGCACTCTATCATCAGGCAAAACCTTCGGGCGACCGCGGCCTGTATATCCAACGCGATCTGGAAACGTGTTTTTCTCTATTTCCATAACTCGCATGTTCGGTTTCTTCGCAAGGATTCTAAGCGCTTCCGGCGTATACTCCGGTGCCAGAACGACTTCGAGAAAAGTGTTTATCAGTTCAAGCGCAACCTTGTCATCAACAACGAAATTGACCCCGACAATACCGCCGAATGCGCTTTGCGCGTCCGCGTCGCGCGCTCTAACGTAGACGTCCGCTCCGTTGTCTCCCCAAGCGATTCCGCACGGCGTCTGATGTTTGATAACGCAGGCAACCTTCCGCCCTTCATAAGGAAATGTGGTGATGCGGAGCGCTGATGCGGCGTCACTCATATTGTTAAACGAAATCTCCTTGCCCTGATGTAACTTGAAATCTACCGATGGTTCGAGCAGATCGTCATATCGGGCGGCTTCTTGATGTGGGTTTTCGCCATAACGAAGCTGCTCTTTACGCTCTAGCACAACGTATTTCATGCGCGGAAATTGGCGCTTGCGCGGCATCTGATTGTAGAAATAATTTTGAATCAATGCGTCGTACTCGCATGTTAACGCAAAAGCTTTTTGAGCGAGTATTATGCGCATCTCGTCGGTCACCCAGTTGTTGTTTTCCTTCAGCTGATCGATTACACGCGAGTAGTCGCGCGAATCAACTACAACCGTTACGCTTTCGACATTTTTTGCTGCGGCGCGAATCATTGTTGGACCGCCGACATCTATCCACTCAACGGCATCTTTCAAAGGATAGTCGCTGCGCCTTACTTTGCGCTCGAAGGGATAAAGCGAACAAACAACCATATCAATCGGCAATATGCCATAAGCGTTGAGTTCGTCCATATCCTTTTGGATGCTGCGTCGCGCGAGTATTCCAGCGTGAATATGCGGATGTAGAGTCTTGACACGTCCCCCGATAAGGTGCGGCATGTTGATGATGCTTTCAACGCTTTTGAACGGAATACCGTTCTCGGTAAGCGCTTTACCCGTTCCGCCGCTTGCGATTAGTTCTATACCGAGATCAACGAGTTCTCTAGCGAATGCGATCATGCTTCGCTTGTTGTAAACGCTAATCAAACAACGCTCAATTTTCATAACACACCTCGTAATAATGAATCACAAATATCAAAAAGCAGCGCAAACGTGGGTTCAAACCGCCATGAGATTAGCTGGTTAAAAACTCCCCTTTGTTGCCAAGCTCAAGCATTACCATTTCTTCAAGTTTCTCCCTTGCCGAAAGATATAGTATGCGTCGAATTTCTGGTGAGACCGCTTGATATACATCAATTCTTGCAGTGCAGAATGGGCATCGCAAAACGAGCCTTCCGTCGAGTGAGCGAAGGCGAACAACGAACGAATCATCGCACTGTGAGCATTTGAGTTTTATGTCTGCAGGTAGAAATAAACGTCCTCTTGCCATTACATCGCTCCTTTTCCGCCATTCAAAGAGTCTGATGGACGATATGCGAGCGGCGCGAAGAACGCTTTGAGCTGGAAATATAGATGTTGGATAGAATCGTATTCAAGAATGCTGTGTTCGAGCAGCGCAAGAAGCGGGGGTTTCGGAAATCCTCTGCGAAGCAGAAGCACGGGCTGTTTGCCTAATGCAAAGGCGAAACCTATCAGCATAAGCGCTGAACTCGACCACTCTTCAAGGTTGTAAATAACGTAATCACCTTCCTGTTGGTTTTCGCATACCTGACAAAGCGAATCTACATCGGCGAGTTGTTGCTTGAAGCGATACGCAGTCATATTCAGGTCCATCACTGCTGGAGCGATGGCAGAATCGAAAATCTCCTTGTTGCGATCGTTTTCTGGCAAAACGCATGTGATTTTGCCGCGTGTAAATTCAGGAAATTTGCGGCAGTAACCGTCTTCGAACCGCCAGCAACGCAAGAAGCTATTTGGTTTGAAGTCATCAAGCGTGCGCGCATCGCGTCGCAAAAAGTCAAGTTTAATGTCGCCTGCAATCTGCTCTACAAGCTCTTTTGTTACAGGTATGCTTATATCGGAACGAGCTTTCTCCGAAATCATTTCGACGGCGAGACTTTCGACTTCGCTCATCAACGGACAGCGTTTGCACGATTCGAAGTTGTAAAGGCGGATGTTGAGTTCTTTACAAGCCATCTGTACGACTAGCTTGCCTTCGCCGCGATAGCTTCTTATACCCGTGCCGAGAGTTAAGAATCTGCAGCGAGGGACGCTTATGATTAAAGGCACATCGCAGTTGAAACAGGTAAGCGGGTCTATCTCGTCAACATACGGGTCAGTCGAAATACCGCAGTGAGTGCTGCCGAACGATGTGCGGCGGAATGGACAAGGTGGGCAGTCGAGAAAAGTTTCAGTGTTGAGACGGTCTTTTTCGCGAGAAGCCGCTAGCGTCTCTCGCAACCGTTCATCGAGTCCGGGAGCGCGTACCGGCGGTCGTCCGGTGGTTAGCTTATCGGTTTCAGCACTCGATTCTACGCCGTTTGGAGCATCCGTAAGGTATGAATTTTCACCGCCATCCTGAATTTGTGAGCGATTGTCCGTTCCATCGGTAGAACCGTTGGGATCGGTATGAGCGCGAAAAATCACACACAACACTCCTTCGCCGTACTCCAATTAACCACTCCTAAGGATAATACAATTCTCCGTTGACATTGTACATAATATGTTCTTATTTGCAAGTATAGAATCGCTTTGCTACGAAAACAACACAATGCATAACACGGCAGTAAAGATGATACATCTTTTAATAATACAAAAAACATGCTCTGAACCAGAATACGGCGTTGAAGTTTGCGATCTTGTCTAAACATTAATATACGTGTTAATTTTATGTTAATAGCTTTGTAATCGCCGTTTTTATTACTTTAATATTTCAACAATATTTCGAGCTTTTTCCAAACGAGTTTCATGTCACGAGTTAACTTCTGAAGGTTCACTCTCATTTATGACATTTCGCAGTCGCAATAACTTAACTTAGCATGGATTTCCAACCATGGTTTTCTGCTTGATAGATTGAATCAAGTCAACATCGCTTCACAAATTACGAGATTCGTATTATTCTATATTTCGTTATATGGCGATATGACGAATTATGCGCTTCGAAATCACTGATTCTTGTCGTAAAGATCGCCTAAATCCTCAATAGGTATATTTATGACCGATTGGCGCACAGAATGGAAGCCGCTTGCGGTAATTCTAGCGGTGTTTTTGACGGCGTTTTTTTTGCCGCTCGGTAACTCGCGCTATGACGGAGCGCTCACTGAAGCGCTTGGACTTACGAAATGGTATGCGCGCGAACATGTAGTTTTATGCTTGCTTCCCGCCTTCTTTATCGCAGGTGCAATAAGCGTATTTATCCGCAAAGACTCCGTTATGCGCTATATGGGCGCGGGTGCGAACAAAATTCTGGCATACGGCGTTGCCTCGGTTTCAGGATCGATACTTGCAGTTTGTTCCTGCACCGTACTACCGCTTTTCGCTGGCATATACAAGCGAGGCGCAGGCATCGGTCCTGCGGCTACCTTTCTCTATTCTGGTCCTGCGGTGAATGTTTTAGCTGTTATAATGTCGGCGAGAATTCTCGGCTTCGATATCGGCTTTGCTCGCGCTGCAGGTGCGATAGGTTTCAGTCTGGCGATAGGCTTAATGATGTCGTCGCTATTCAATAGAGAAGCAGGGAAAGAGCAATCGAAAAACCGCACTGTTCCTTCGCAGCAAGTAAGCGAACAAGGCGATCGTCCGTTATGGCAGACATCGCTCTTTTTCTTCTTGATGATTGTTATTCTCGTATTTGCAAACTGGGCTAAACCCGATGCGACTGAAGGCTCATATGCGGCTGTCTATTCGATCAAATGGATTGTCACGTCGCTCGCTGCATTCGCGCTTGGCATTATTCTTGTGACCACGCTTAAAGTCGCCGTTTGGAAGGTTGCAGCAGCAACCATCGCTGTGTTTGCAGCCGCTCTAATCTCGCCCGCGTATCCCGTTTTGGCGTTTGCTGTCGGAATAGTCTCTTTGTCTATAATCATCGGAGGAGATAAAGGCGAGGCAGGTGAGTGGTTCTCCGCGTCTTGGGAGTTTGCGAAACAGATATTTCCATTGCTGCTATTCGGAATACTAATTTCGGGTTTTTTGCTCGGACGCCCCGGTAGCGAAGGTATAATTCCTTCCGACTGGATTGCATCGTTCGTAGGCGGTAATTCAATCTTTGCAAATCTTGCAGCGTCGGTTGTTGGAGCGTTTATGTATTTTGCTACGCTCACGGAAATACCAATTCTAGAGGGTCTTATCGGAAGCGGAATGGGCAAAGGTCCTGCTTTGGCGTTGCTCCTTGCGGGACCGGCGTTGAGCTTGCCAAGCATGCTTGTCATGCGCAGCGTTATGGGCGGGAAAAAAACTCTAGTTTACATTGCGCTTGTAATCGTGATGTCAACTATCGCAGGTTCAATTTTTGGCGCATTTCATGCGTAAGGAGTGGAAATGAAAATACAAGTTTTAGGTACAGGTTGTCCAAAGTGCAAAAAACTATATGAGAATGTTGAAATTGCGGTTGGAGAAATCGGCGGAAGTCATACCGTTGAAAAAGTAACCGACATTAATCAGATAGTGGACATGGGAGTCATGATGACTCCCGCGTTAGCAATTGACGGTTTGGTAAAAAGTTCGGGCAGGCTCTTGAGCGTCAATGAAATCAAGGATATTATCGAAAGACTTGGTTAGATTAGAGGAAAGTGGTTTGCGATATGTCGAACCAAACACTCTATTTTTCGTCGAAGTGAAGCGCGTTTTTTGATGGGTGCGTTGATGGTTAAGAAAGTTACAACTTCTTTGTTGATTCTTTTTGTGATTGTGTCGGCAGGAATGATTGCCTTTAAGGCATCCACCGGAAGATCCTCACTTTCAGACGCCGACAATTCAAAAACGGTTGCTTCGGGTGTATCTGTGAAATTGGGAACTTCCGACACTGAAGACTCATCATCAGATGTTCCGCTAAACGCTTCCGTTTCGCAAGAAGTCATTGATTTGACTCCGACATCGGGTCCAACAAAACAGTATGTGGTTGCGTATTTCTACACAAACACTCGCTGCAACTCGTGCATGTTGATTGAAAAGTGGACAAGCGAAGCGCTTTTAGACGGATTTGGAAACGAAATGGATTCGAACATACTGACATGGAAAACTGTAAACACGGACGTTAAAGCGAACGAGCATTTTTTGAAAGACTTCGATATGTACACAAAGTCTGTAATCGTTATCGAGTACGTTGACGGCAAAGCGACAAGACACCTGAATCTGGATAAAGTCTGGAATCATCTTAGAAATGAGGGGAAATTCAAAGAATACGTGATTTCGGAAACGCGCTCGTTTATCTACGCCGAAGCTGAAAAAGGCGGCGCGTGATGGCATATATTGAAATACTGACCTATGCCCTTTGGCTGGGCATTCTTACATCCATCAGTCC
>CAZRQJ010000071.1:0-11630 GCA_964602075.1 uncultured Planctomycetia bacterium | reverse complement strand
TGTCCGCTGTTCTTTGGCTTCTTTACGTCGGAAGTTTTCCGCAATCTAGGTATTCAGTTCACTTTATACGAATCGATATTCATTGGCACGATTCTCACCGCAACGTCCGTCTCAATTTCGGCACAAACCCTTATCGAACTAGGCAAGCTCAAAAGCAAAGAAGGAACGACAATTCTTGGCGCGGCGGTAATCGACGACATAATCGGCATAATCATATTGAGTTTTGTAATAGCTTTCAAGCCCACTGCGGTAGGAGGTTTTGATGCACCCGAAAGCCTTGTCGGTCATATCATCGGTTTCTTGACAAATTCGGGGGCGGTTACTGAAGCGTCATCCGGAATCGTCAGAATTATCATACTCATCATCCTAATGGTTGGATTTTTCGTTGCAGCGGTGTTTATCGGCAGGAAAACCTTCCAGCCCATTTTACGCTGGGCTTACGAATCGCCTATCTCTCAAGGAGTCCTTGCGGCGGCAATCGTTCTCGGCTTCCTCTATGCATGGTCTGCAGAATTTATCGGCAGCGTTGCAGCTATTACTGGGAGCTACATTGCTGGAATACTTGTCGCTCAAACCGATTATCACGAAGCTGTCGAACAGCGCTTGCATGCTGTCACTTATTCATTGCTGGTTCCGATATTCTTTATCAGCATAGGTCTCAAAGCCGATGTGAGACACATTTTCGCTCCACTGTTCAACGTTTTCAAGGGAATTGCAATAACACAAGTCGAATCTTTGATTTTGGCTTTCACCTTTGTCATACTAGTTATCGCCATTGTCACAAAAGTATTCGGATGTACGATCGGAGGGAAGGTTGCTGGTTTCAGCTGGCGTGAGTCATATCGTGTAGGCGTCGGTATGATCAGTCGAGGCGAAGTTGGGTTGATTGTCGCTGCCGTAGGACTTGCTTCAGGAATAATCAATACGGACGTTTTCAGCATTATGGTTCTTATGGTGCTTGTAACAACTCTTGTGACGCCGATATGGTTGAAAATAGCTTTTGGTCATGGCACGGGGAAAGTGCATTCACCGAAAACCGATTCTGCATAAGTTAGGTAATTTATGGCACATTTAATAATTACGACTATTTCTGATATATCGGAACTAGAAGATGCTCTCACGGCGATAAGCTCCTGCGGTGTTAGTGGAAGCACGGTTTTGTCTGGACGAGTATACGTAAATCAAGAGGACAAGCAGTATTTACGTGACGAATTCGGGATAGCAGCTTTATCGAGCGATCTGTTTGCTTTCGGAAAGCGGGACGGTCGAGCGATTCTGACCATCGCCTCAACGAATGAACAGGTTGAGAAAGTAAAGAAAGCTCTCGAACTCCTATATTCGGAAGGTGGAAAGCATAGTAAACAATGGTATTCATTGTTTATTCTGCCGGTCGAACGCGTGGCTGGACTCTTAAACCTCGATGATTCTGATGATAAGTCTGGAGATAAATAGTGAGTTTTTTAGAATTGAAAGTAAAAACTAGAACATCAGGCGCATTGTTGCTAGTTACTATTTTGTCGGTGTTATGCCTTTCAAGTCAGCTGTTTGCTCAAGTTCCTAAAGCAATCGAAAGCGCATATGCGAGCATTAAAGGCAAGGAAATGCTCGAATTCATCCGCATAATAGCTAGCGACAAGTTCAAGGGACGCGCTTCCGGAAGCGACCAAAACTATCAAACCGCTTTGATGCTTGCAACCGCGATGAAAGAATCGGGAATGCTACCTTTTGGCGGTAAAGACACGTATCTTCAGCAGTTTCCAGTCGAACACAATGTAATCGACGGTCCGTTTGCATTCGAGCTTTACAAAGACGGCGCAAACATATTCATTCCTCGCCATGGTGATGATTTCGTTTGGCGAGGTTTTACAGGCTCAGGCGACGTTCTTGCTCAGACGTTTTTCGTCGGCTACGGTATCAGTATGGCTGAATACGATGACTATGCGGGTGTTGATGTCAAAGGGAAAGTCGTTGTTGTTCTGAACGGGCTTCCACCATATATTAACGAGGAAGTGAACTGGGGAAAGAAACTCGCAGGCTATAAAATGCAGCTCGCAGCGAGCAAAGGAGCGGTCGGTGTGATATTTCTAAGTGATGTTGACGATGACGCATCGCCGCCGCAAGCATCAGTTTTGAAAGGCAATTTCCCCTACCAGTCGAAACTACCGTCTGTAAAAGCCAACGTTCGCGTTGCAAACGCTTTGTCGGTTGGACTTGAAACATCGCTATCAACTATTCGTTCGTTAATTGACGAAAACGGTAAGCCAATGAGTTTTCCGCTTGAAGTTGATGCGCGCCTTCAGGTGAATGCGGTTTATACACAATCGGCGAAGAGTTACAATGTAGTAGGCAAGCTCGAAGGAAAACATAAAACCTTAAAAAACCGATACATCCTTGTCTCCGCTCATACCGATCATGTCGGCTATCAGGGCGGGCTTATTTTCAATGGTGCTGACGACAACGCGAGTGGCGTGTCCGTTCTTTATGAACTTATCCGTTCGTTCCCCTATCTTGTGCAGAAACCGGATCGCTCAATTTTGATAGTAGGATTTAGCGGTGAAGAAAAAGGCTTGATAGGAAGCAAGTATTTCGTAAACAATCCACCTGTCCCGCTAAACAAGATTGATGCGGTCATTAATCTTGATATGGTTGGACAAGGCAGTTTTATTGCACTTTTCAGAGGATTGAAGCATCCGTCTATATACAGCGCCTTTGCGGGAAATGCGGACATTGCGGGGATTAAAATAACTAGCAGCGATGACAATCCATCGAGTGATCAGAAACCGTTCGTAGATGCTGGCGTTCCAGCGGTTATGCTCCTTACCATTGGCGAGCACGTCGGTTATCATACAGCTAATGATGATGCTGACAATTTAAGCGTTCAACTTCTGGAGGACGTCGCTCAACTTACGCTTCTTAGTGTGTGGACACTCGCGAACGGGTAGGTGTAGGTTTGCAGAGCAGGAGCTAATTCAGTCAAAGAACACACTTTCCTGCATAACTGCTCTTGTTGAATAAAATCCAACTATTCCTACCCGCCCTCATATCCTAGAGCTTCCATTTGGTCAGTAGTTAACGGTTCGATGTACAGATACTGCATCTTGTCAGTTTCGGTAGTTTTTGGAGTCCAAGTTTGTGTATCCGCATCGTAATCCATGTGTTGAAATTCAAAAATATCGGGTACGAACGGAATCATACCTACAGCGTGAGTCAATGTTACTGCGTCCGCAAACCATTCCGTCATCTTAATCTTGCCTGTGTCGTTGAGTTCCTGAACGCGTGCGCTTTGGTGACAGTAACTACAGTCGTGTCCCTTCGCTTTAACTGAATGTCCGTGATATGGACCGAACGCCACGAATGTGAACTCATTATAAACAACCGATTGGTACGTTACGGGATAAACTTTGTTGTCGATAGTCGAATTAGCGAGAATCGTGAAGCCGGAGAAAGGTTTGTACGGTCGTTTCTCACGTTTATCGATTAACGATTCGAAGTGACAGTTGTAGCAGGTTACTACGGTTTCGACATGGCAAGAATCGCAGTGAATATTCTCTGCGTGCATCTGATGAGCCGTGTTTTCGGGAATTGTCGCGTGGCAGTCGGAGCAATCTTTTCCTAGCTCCTTAGCTTCAAACATATTGCTGTAAATGTTTCCGTCGCCATGAACTTCGGATTTACCATGGCAGTCTGCGCATACCATACCGGCTTCAAAGTGGACATCTTTTATTTGTAAAGGTCCGGCTTCAAGTCCTTGTCGAGCGTGGCAGGTGATACATGTTGTGTTTGCGCGCGGACCTTCACCGCTATGGCAGTCTTGACAACTCGACACATGGCAGCTTCCGCATCCTGCTTGAGCGTATGAAACCCCTGTAAGCGGTCCGAATCCATCTTCATGTTCGTACCAGTATTGCATGCCGCGAGATGTGCCATGCAGGCTTGAAGCGAGATTTGAAGAAATCGTTTCCGGATCGTTTACGTCCGGGGGGTTGTTAGGGTCGAAAGACAACCTGCCTGCGATGGAGTTATTACATGCCGGTGCAATGACTGCAAAAACTACAACAAAGAAGAGAACAGTAAGAATTCCATACTTCGCCTTCATTTTAATCCTCCAGCACACAGAATGGACAATGCCGAGCACCACAGAAAAAAGCTAACCGACAGCTCAAACCGGCGGATATATGAAGAATATCACATATTCCCGAATCAGCCATCTTAGCAAGTGACCGAAAAAGCTATTTTAGCGCGTGTATTGACTCATAACAAGACTGTCAGTTTTCATATGTGATGTGATAGGATTCGATTTCCTCTACGGAATTAGTTAGTTGACATGAGCCGCTTTTCAATCTAATATCTAACTTGTGTCTTACACTATCCGAATCACAATCGTGTACGAAAGTTCACGAGTTTGCGGATGTTTGATCAAACCGCGTATCGTAAGTTTGGAGTGAGGAGCTTGGCATGAACAAGATTCTTCTACCGTTGATTTGCTTGATACTGCTCGCAGTTGCAATATTGCTCACCGCTGCTGAAGGCGACAAACTAGCAGACCCAAGACTCGTATTGACACAAGAAGGAGGCGAGTATATCGGGACAACGCAATGTGTTATGTGTCATGCTGATATGAAAGCTCCCTATCTTGGCACAAAACATGCATTGTCGCTTGGTAACTCCGAACTGCCTCCGAGCGTTGTCGGCTGCGAAATGTGTCACGGGCCTGGCAGTCTTCATATGGGAAGTTTCACAAACGACCCTGGACAGCGAGCGATTGTGAACTTTAAGTCTGATTTAAAAACGGCGTTTACCGAAGTGTGTCTCGACTGTCATAGCAAAGTATCAACAAAATTTGAATATGCATCGAACACTCATGTTGAATCGAAAGTCTATTGCTCCGATTGTCATAATCCTCATGCAAATGAGCACAAATTTGCGCTTTTGCGTAAGCCTGTCAACGAACTCTGTGCGTCCTGCCACAAGAGTGTGATGGGTACATTCAAGAGCGGGCTTGCTGCTCATCCTGTAAAGAGAGACGCATTTTACTGCACAGATTGCCATAATCCTCACGGAGACAATGAATCACTTCTTGTAAACGATACTATTTCGGCAACATGTGGAAGCTGCCATGAATATACGCGTCAAGCATACGCATTCCCGCATGTAAGCGAATTCACTGATTCGTCAGAAAGAACATGCTTAAACTGCCACAGCCCTCACGCAACTGCGATTCCCAATCAGCTTTTGTTCCAAGGCAGAACTTTATGTCTCCGCTGTCATAGCGACAAGGTTACGCACATGCCTGCTCGCACATGTTGGACTGCGGGCTGTCATAGTCAAATTCATGGATCAAACGATAATCCGTTATTTGTTAACTAGGAGAGCGTCATGAAAGCATGGATTTTCATTTTTTCGGTTACTGTCGCAACAATGCTAACGTTGCCCTTGTTTGCGGAAGAAAATCCGCACGCGGAAGACAATTTAGCGCTCTTCAAAGAAGCGCTACTAATTCAGGGGATGTTAACACAGGAAAGAAGTGTGAAAGATTTCGATAACGCAAATGAGATGTTTGCAGAAAGGTCATCGCGATATCCAGACTTGTTTTCTGGCGATTGGGTGCTATACGCTCCAACGGGTGAAGCATATTATTGGGAACATAACGCCAGATTTACGGCGCTGAACCAATTTAGATACAAGGGTGGAACTAACGCACTTGTTGGCTATCTTGACGCTTACGCTTGGAAGCATTCTCACAATTCTGTCGAAGATACAGGAGTCGGTTTTAATCTAAACGAAACTCGCCATTTCACTTACGGATTAACGCTCGATGAAGCGTTCGGTACTGGATTTTACGGCAAAGTTCGCTCGCATGACGTTCAACGTTGGGGCGCAACTCCAGTATTGCCCGATTATGATTCACTTTCGTATGAGTTTGGTTTCCGTAAGGAAGACAAGTGTAACCTTGAATGGCGCACCTCTCTGGCGTACTCGCTCTTCGACTCTGAAATGCTCGATATGGAAAGCGTGCGCGAACTGAACTTTGATGGCTGGGTAGGTTGGCGCATGAACAATGCGTTCAATTTCTACGCGAGCGTCGGGAAGGATTATCACGAAGTCGTTATGCCAAACGGCTCACTTGTTGATAACGAACTGATTCGCAACAGAATCACCGCAGGTATTCGTTATGAGAGTCCGATATGCAACGCTTTTGCTGGCGCTAGTATCAAGTATTTCGACCTCGACGAATCGCCGATTTACACGTCGCATTTAACGGGTGGATCGAAGTATGACCTTCATATCGGTTATCGTGATTTCTATTATGTTGATCGCATTAGAGTTGGGTATGAGTGGTCGGATATTGATGCAGTCAGATATATGTACGAAGACCCCGCCCACGAGAGATTTCTTATTCGCGTACCAACCGATCCTGCTGATTTGGTGGATCTCATTCAAACAGAAACTCCATCCACCGATAAGATGTATGCAAACACAATGATAAGCGTTGGCGACGCTCAATTGACAACGGGTATCTCAAAGACGCAAGTTGATGATACTGCTACTTGGGTCGGAGGCGTTAACTGGCCTGTTCGTTCATATTGGCCCGACGAAATGTTCGATTTTGACGCATCGCTGACTGTTCCGTTCGCGGATCGATTTACTCTTACCGCTTACAACCGCTTTAGAAAAAGCGATAACGATGTAAGGTTGACCAACTTAAAAGAAAATTTGTACTCTGCAGATTTGAGTTTCAATGTCACTCCGAATCACTCTGTTTCAATCGGGTATGAATCGGGTAAATGGGAGATTTCAGGACCTCAAGCTTTAGCTATTGATGCCGATATTCAGGAAGATACTTGGCGAGTAGGTTTTGCGGGAGATTACGACAACTGGGATTTCAACTTTAACTACTCAAACACAAAAGCTGACACGAACGGACTAGCGCAAGATATTGGCGATTGGAACACGCTTCAGGCGGAAGTTGATTTTGACGAGCTATGGAGTTTTCTTCCTATGACGATTGGTGCAGAATGGGTTGACGGTAACTACGATTTCAATAATGCATTCGACTATGACGGTTGGCGTTTTTACTTGAGGTTTCTATACGAGTTTTAGTGAAAACTGTTTTTTATTAACCGTTCGTGATTGCTGTGTCATATGATAGATTAAATTGCTTGACATTCTTCTGAAAACGCACAACAAACTGTTATTATTCCGCGTTTATGTCGGAAACTGAACCACAAGCTGAACCGCAATCGGACGATCGAGGGGATAGTCACACCCCTAATAGATTCATTCGTCGAATATCGAACGCACTGAATCAAAATCCTCTTTTCCACCCAAACGCGTTGCCTGTGATTGCTCGCTACACTTTCAGACTTCATATGATATCAGCGATACTGGATGCGTTTCTGCTTGGCGGTTTTGTATATGCCTTCGCCGATATCATCCTAAAACGTGCGTTGCATGCAAGCCCATTTGAGATTGCCGTTTTCACTATGCTAGGTCCGGTAACGGCGATTTTTTCGATGCACTGGTCGAGTTATATGCAAGGCAGAAAGAAAGCGCCGTTCTTTCTTATAGCAGGTGTCTTTGGCAGACTAATTCTTATTCTTATGATTTTCTGTCATTCTTCATTTTTCTATCTGATTATCTTCGGGATTTCGAGTCTGTTTAATACGCTTCTTATTCCGACGATGAACAATATTTTCCAAAACAACTATCCGGCACGACTTCGAGGACAGATTTTTGGAACGGTAGCTGCAACCGCAACTGCTGTCAGCTTGCCTATGGCGTTATTGGCTGGTTGGATGTTTGAAAAGAATGAAGACATTTTCAGGTGGGCGTTTGCATTAGCGGGGATAATCGGTTTCTTTAGCGTGCTCGTACTTCGCAGCATTCGCATTCGACATCGCCCGATTGAAGAAGGCGCATCTTGTCCGTTACCCGAACATCCAGCGGTCGTTGAACACTATAAATATGCACAATTATTGCTGCAGTTTCACAGAATAATGATATATCCTGTTAAGGAAACGCTGGGTATTTTCAAAAAAAATCCGCTTTACGCAAAGTTTGAAGCGGCCTTCATGATTTACGGTTTCGGTTTTATGACTGCATACCCGGTTATACCTATATGGTTCGATGAAGTGTTACATATGCGTTACGACCAGATTAGTGTATCAAGAACGATTGCATCCGGGCTTTGCGTTATATTTCTTTCATACTACATTGGCAGGGTTATGGATAGAACGAACCCGATAAAATTCTGCGCAATCATATTTGCGGTTTTAGCTTTTTATCCGCTTTTTATTGTGTTGATAAGAAATCAAATCGGTGTAATTCTCGGTTTTATTGTGTTCGGCATAGGTATGGTTGGAATCAACCTAGCGTGGAATTTATCCAGCATTTATTTTGCCGGAAAATCAGAAGTTAGCCAGTATATGGGCGCGCATGTAACTCTAGTAGGAGTGCGCGGAACACTCGGACCGTTGATGTCTTTCGTCGCTATAAAGTATCTTGGAATTGAATGGGCGTTCTATTTGTCTGCATTCTTCTTTGCATTCGCAAGCTATCAGATGGCAAGGCTTCACATTAATGAACGTGAGAAACGCAGGACTCTGCAAGTTAATTCAGAATAATCGGATTTCGCTATGACAATCAAGCCACTATTCGATAACCAATCCGTAATTATTGCCGATCGGGAACAGGTCTAATTCGTCAATAACGCCATCGCGATTGCAGTCCACTCGACCTTCATATTTTGGATCACCGATTCGGACGCCGAAAAGTCGATGGATTTCGGGAATGTCGTCGCTATTGACAACTCCATCAGCGTTTGTATCGCCTGCAACACTTTCTCCTGCGCCTGTCAGCGCGGCTTCGAAGTCTACTCGACCGTACCCGTACAACTCGTCGCGACCAGCTAGACCCATATCGACCGATGTGTCCTGCATCAATGTGCGCACCTCGGAGTTAGTTAGGTCGGGATTTGCGCTCAAAATCAACGCTGCAAGACCGGCAACAATTGGACTAGACCCAGATGTGCCGGTGAACGACTTGTTGCCAGTTGATGTGTAGCTGTTGCCGCCGGTAATCGTAATGAGAGCGGTACCCGGAGCGCTCAATTCTATTTCAGCACCTTTCTTTGAATAATCAGCCCAAGATTCGTCGAGAATCGCAGTGTTGACGTTTGGGTATCTGCTTGGATAAATCGTAGTTGCTCCAATAGCAATAACAGATTCAAATGCAGCAGGATAGTCTACTCCGAAGGCTGCACCCGCTCCTTCGTTGCCCGCTGCAGCAATCACGAGTAGTCCGTTTTGCCAAGCAGCATCGCATGCGTCACGTTCAGGCGCACCGCCGGATTCGCCGCCGAAACTCATATTTATAATGTGTGCGCCGTTGTCGATAGCGTATCCAATCGCTTCGATTTCTGCTGAAAGCTTTATTGTCGTATCGGTGCCTACACGCAGGATCATCAAACGAACGCCGCGCTCTGCAATAGCGCTTCGTCCACCCGCTACACCCATAATTCCAAGATTATTTCCACCTCTTGCGCCTATAATTCCGCTTGTACTAGTTCCATGATATACGGTGAAATCTAGATCGTCGTTAGGATTGCCATCGCCGAAATAGAAGTCATAACCGTTAAAGTCGTCAATGTAACCGTTGCCGTCGTCGTCAATTGAGTTGTCGGGTATTTCCCCGGAATTCTCCCATAGTTGTGTCACTAGATCTTCATGCGTCAATTCAGCGCCAGTATCGATATTGGCTACAACAACAGCTTCACTGCCCGTAGTTACATCCCATGCTGAAGGCGCACCTATAAGTTCCAAATAGTACTGCCTGTCCGGCGTAAGAAGCCCTTCTATTCTTGTAGCAAAATAAAGCGGATCGTTCGGAATATAACTCGGCGTGCGTTCAACATCTGGCCATACATCTTTAACGAGCGGATCGTTCGACAGCATCTCGAAAACTTCAGACAAACTTACGCCTTCGTCAACTCGAACAACGGTGAAACCCCAGCCAAGCGATTTAATGTATTTTTCGTCGCGTTCTTTGTTCCAACTAATCGAACGGTAAGGCGATAATGCACTTGCTGCACGAATTCCATGTTTGAACCGAACAATTAGACCACGGTCGATTACTTTGTCAGCATCGATTCCGCATGGCAACCGCTCGATAGAGTTTTCAGCGGCGATACCTTTTGAGGCAACAAACAAAATCACCAAGCCAACTAAACAAACAAAAACAAAAATAAAACGACTCACAATAACCTCGCAAACGAATAACCTGAAGATTATACCCGCTGAACAGTAATGATAGAATCTTAATGCCGTCTAATGTACATGAAGTTATGCGACGGAACAGGTGGTGAGTTATGTCGGATTTTTCCGTTCATATAAAAAGCGACGAAATCGAGATTGAAAAAAAGATTCGCGAGTTCCTAGCGGGCAGTGATCAACTCGTAATTCAATATATGGAATCAATAGCCAGTCACCACGGCAAACGTCTCCGCCCCAAATTGGTGATGATATTTGCGCGCCTCTTCGGAGCGTACGACTACAAAAACAGCATAGCCGCCGCCTGCCTTTCCGAGCTGTTTCATACGGCTACACTGGTTCACGACGATGTGATTGACTCCGCAGAGTTTAGGCGCGGTAAAGAAACCTTGAGTAATAAATTCGGAAATGAAATTGCGGTAATAGTAGGTGACTACTTGCTTGCTCTCGTTCTGGAAAAAATTGCTAAGATGCGCGACTTCACGCTTCTAGACATGATTGTAGGTACTAGCAAGAAGCTTGGCATCGGAGTGCTTGCCGAAATAAACAACAGAAACAATTTTGAACTGATGACGGACAGGTACTTAAAAGTTATCGAACTTAAGACGGCTGTGTTATTTGAGCTTTGCTGCGAAATGGGTGCGTACCTTGGAGGAGCCGATACGCACGCACGCACAATTGTTTGTCATTATGGAAGGGAGTTTGGACTTGCTTTTCAAATTGTTGACGACTTGTTGGATATAGCTTCCGATCCGACCAAAACAGGCAAGCCGGTCTTTAACGACTTGAAAGAAGGGCGTATCACTCTGCCAATAATTCATGCTTTGGGACAAGATCAAAGCGTACGTGATTTGTTGGCAGATTGGCAGAGCAATCCCGACGATGATAGGACTTCTACGCTAAGGACTCGCCTTTTTGAATTGGGAAGCGTCGAATATTCAATGGGTATCGCAAAAACGTGTTTGGAGCGCGCACGTTCCGAATTCGATAAGTTGGCGGGACATGTAAAGGTAGGCAGAGCGTCGAACGATTTGGAACTTATAGAATCGCGCCTTTTCGAACTTCTAAGTTGAAATGTAAAAAGCCCCGCAAAGCAGGGCTTTGATAATTCAAGTTAAATTCACGTTTGAAATTCTATTTCTTCGAGCGATACTTGGACTTGCTTCGTGCAATCGGATTTGGATCAATAATTGCTGCGCCTTCCCAAGTCTTTTCACGCTGTTTAATCATAATTTCTTCGAAGAAATCAGGATCAACTGTACGAACAACCCAACTTACCATGCGCTGGTCGAAGTTAACGATTGCGTACATATCCTTTCTACCACTGACAAGACGCATTGTAGGCATAACTTTGTTATTGAC
>CAZRQJ010000070.1:0-11724 GCA_964602075.1 uncultured Planctomycetia bacterium | reverse complement strand
TTCCACCTTCAAAGCCGAAGTCGTACGTGTATTCGTCGTCGTCGAATTGCGCGAGCGCTGGTATCGCAAAAATAGCGATAGAAAGAATTGCCAAAGAAATAAGCCCAAAGAAATTACGAATCATAGTCATCCTCCGTTAAAGTCGCATTATTCTAGCAAATGGATTGCGTTAAGCAAGCGTAATCAATTGGTGCAATGGATTTTTATAGTACATATCGGTTCATTTGACGTTATGTAGAAGTGCGATTAAACTATGAGCGTGAGTAAAATCAAAATCAAACCTATCAAGCTTGCCGTTCTACTTAGCGGCGGCGGCTCAACTTTAGCAAATTTCATCGAATATATAAGCAGTGGAAAACTGGACGCCGTAATCGTTGCCGTCGTATCTTCAAGATCCGGGGTGAAAGGCGTCGAAATTGCTCGTGAAGCGCACATTCCCGTTCACATAGTCAGACGTAAGAAATTCACGGACGAACGTGAGTTCAGCGCGGCGATAGACGAAGCTCTCGATCAACATGAAGTCGATCTGATATGTCTAGCAGGATTTATGAGCCGTTATTACGCCGCCGACAAGTATTTCGGCAAGATAATCAACATACATCCAGCGCTCATACCGATGTTCTGCGGAAAAGGGTATTACGGCCATCATGTCCACGAAGCGGTTTTGAATCGCGGCGTCCATGTGACAGGCTGCACGGTGCATTTTGTTGATGACGAATATGATCACGGCCCGATTATCGCCCAACGCGTCGTGCCTGTATTAGGCGACGATACGTCCGATTCTCTCGCCGCTCGCGTTCAGACCGAAGAACGGCGATTGTATCCGCAAGTTGTACAATGGTTCGCGGAAGACCGAGTTAATATAGAGTGCGGCAAAGTGACCATTAAAGGGCGCGAGAGAAATGTCTAGCCTTTGTAACCACTAGCAAGCACGCTTAATGAACTATTTGCGTAACCGGTTTTGAAACACATTACACCGTAGTAGTATGTAACATCATCGCTCACAAACATGTCGTCGAAGACCTGCACATACCCCACAGTGCCAACAACCACAGGTAAGGGATCATTCGGATATAAAAATCTATATATCCTATATCCATCTGGCGCAACAGCGGTTCTCGGATGCACCCAAGTGATTCTAATTCTGTCAGTCAGTAATCCATCGCTTGCGCTGACATTAGTGGGTGGTTCAAGTTCAGTTTGATTCCCCCCTGGATTCGATGCCCCTCCGCCTCCGCACGATACGACAAACAATAACAAAAACACAATGACGGTAACTTCTTTCATGCAACCTCCAAAAAAATGAAGTTAAAGCAATAAAAGAAATCTATAATGCTTGCAAGGCGATCTATATGAGTTTTCGCCTAACTAATATCACGCGACCGAGCAATGAAACTTCGTCGCGATCCGTTATCGTTATTGGCGCATACGCGGAATTGCACGGCTGCAGCACGATTACATCGCCGAAATCGTGAAATTTCTTTAGCGTTATATCGACATTACTATAACTCACAGCCGCTATATCGCCGTTAACAATTCGCGTGGATGGGCTGACAATCACAATGTCGTCCTCGAATATTCCAGCTTCGATCATCGAATCGCCTTTGACTCGCAGGGCGAATGCTAACGGATCATAACCGAGTTCGTCTTCCGTCAAGACAACTTGTTCTGTGTGATCATACTCGCGCACGACGTTCGCTTCATCGAAAAACCCAGCAGGAATCTTAGAAAATATCGGCACTCCGCGTCTTGAAACAAGTTGCAATGGCTGTTCGTAGTGAGCGCTTTTCCGATTTGCACGCGGAGTCATTTGAGAGACTATTGCTTTCACGTCCTCGACTGTTTTTGCAATCGTTCTCCCGCTTGGTGCGGTGGCCTCTTTGGAAGCCGAGTATGAATGAGAAAAGTCGTCGTGCAATAGTCCGCTTGCAGCGACTAGATCGTCGTAAGAGATTGGTAGAACTTCGGCAATCCTCTTCATGACTTTCGGGCTTGGTCGTCGCTCGCCGTTTTCTATTCTTGATAAGTAACTGTTGTTAATGACAATCATTTCCGCAAGCTCGGCTTGTGCGTATCCCGCGCTTATGCGTAGATTTCTGATCAATCTCCCGATAAACAGATAAGGCTTTTCAGCGAAATCCATAGCTGCCTCCGTCAACCGCCCAACCCCACTCAAGACGGCGTCAAACACATTGTACAACAAATTAGTAAAAAAACTCATTCTTTAGCATTTGCCATATCACTTAATTTACTTAACTTTGTTGACAACTCAATATTCCTGTTTGCGCTTTGACAGCGCTTACAATTAGCCTGGCTATTATCAAACTAAGGACAAGCGTACAGGCGAAACCGCCTTCGATTCCGAATGCGCCCCCGCTCCAGAAACCTAACTCGCGAAATGTAAAAAGGTTAAAGCTTTGCGAATAATAGAAGTTGTAACCGCTGACTGGCGAACCGATTAGAGCGCTCGTTGTGTTCCAAAGAAAATGAACGACGACAGCTAGCCAGAAACTGCCGGGTTTTAGGCAAATAACTCCAAACATGATGCCGGCGAGATATATATTGACAAGCGCAAATCCGCTGTCGAAGTTCGGATTGTCGCCATGCAGGTTAGAGAACATATACGCTTGTGTGACAATCAAAGAGAATGCGACAGTAAGACTGACAATTCTGATACTTTGCATATTGGTTGTCCGCTCGATTTGTTTGTTCGTTTGATTGTCGTTGCTTATATCATTTGAATCGGTTACGGCATTTACTAATTTCGTCCGTCTCGCACATGTTTTTTTCCAGATTAACTCAATCAACCAAACAAAGAACAAATAGGGAATTATCAACAATGCGCCGCGAAATATAAGTTCTTCAACAAGAGCCACTCGCATGAATAGCAGAATCAGCGCACCGATACCATCAAGGGTAATAGTATCTAAATCGAAGAAAATTCCATCCGATATAGTTTCGATAAATCCAACTTCGCCAGCAAAATATGACATCGACGCGCACAAAATCGGCGCACCAAGACCGATTAGGCAACCGAGCAAAGTTTGAAAAGCGAGACGCTTCGGATGCGGAAACAGTAACTCAAACCCGTTCTTTCTGAAGATCAAACAAGCCAGTATTAACGCAGTTATTATTGGTAAGAGTATTTTGTATGGAATCCCCATAGCAAACTAAATTCCGCGCTAGTTGCCTTATAAATCCACAACAACTCCGCTCGACATCGTGACAATTCCTGTCGTCAAATCGATTTTCATTTCGGCGCCTCGCGCGGTAAGCTGCGGGTCGTCGAGGTTGACGTTGTGAGCGGTTATTATAGCGCTGTCTTCCGACCATGATAGCTTGTTCGCCGTGAAACTCTGCCCTTTGGATGGCAGTTCGCCTCTAACCTCACCGTCTATAACCGCTTCTTTGCCTTCAATTCGGTATGAGCAATCGTGCGCTTCGATTGATACCGCCTCGCCGGATGCAAGTCTGAATTCTGCAACAACTTCACGGACTCCTATAAGTTGATCCTCCCCGATAATCGCGTCTGTGACGAGCCTCAACTTGAGTGAGCCATCCTGCTCGCTCAACACTAATTCAGCGTGCCTTACCGAGAAGTCGGGCGGGGAATTCGGGTCGAAATGAGATTGCTCCACGCTCGCTTTAAGTTGCGCTTGAGCGGTAATGTCCGCCTCATCAACAGACACTTTTCTAAACATCGCAAACAGAATCAGCGCGGTCGTTGCGGCGAGCGCGGCAATCGTCCATAAAACGGAGTAAAGATCGACTGCTCGTTTCGATTTGCGCACAAGTGAATTGTACCAAGTTTGTAGTTGGACAACGTACAATCTCAATTTCGCTTCGATTTCGTTTTCGATTTTAGATTAGAACTTAACTGCTGGTGCTTCGCGTTCTGAAATGTCCTCGACTTCAAAATATCGCTCCGGACCGAACCCGCTCATTCCGGCGATAATGCTCGCAGGGAATTGCATGCGAGATGTTTCATAAACATTAACGCAGTCGTTATAGTGTTGACGCGCATACGCAATTTTCGATTCGATTCCTGACAGCTCTTCTTGAAGCATCAGGAAATTTTGGTTGGCTTTCAAATCCGGATATGCTTCACTTAAAGCAAACAAACTCTTCAATGTTGATGTCAAGAAGTTTTCCGCTTGCTGCTGCTGCTCTACGCCTTGTGCGCCCATCGCTGACTGACGAGCATGAATGACTCGTTCAAGCGTCTCTTTTTCATGTGCGGCGTAACCTTTGACGGTTTCAACAAGGTTCGGCACAAGATCGTAGCGTTTCTTCAGTTGAACGTCTATCTGTGCCCACCCGGAACGCACGTCCTGACGCTTCTTAACAAGCCCGTTGTATATCCCGATAAAGGCAAATACAATAATGACTATTATTACAAGTCCGATTAAAAAAGGCATCATGAACCTCCAAAGCGTTACGCCGAACGATTATATCACGCTCGATTATTAGATTGTGTCATATGCATCAAAGTTCAATTACATCTGTTCAAACAATCGCTTGATTATTCCTCGTGAAAAACGACTTGCTACTGTATCTACGAATCGCGCGAAATCCACAATCGCATTCTCGTCAGCGCCGTCGGACACTACCCGCACAACCGCAAACGGCGCTCCGAATTCGAGACAAACCTGCGCTACTGCGGCTCCTTCCATTTCGACCGCGAGCGGCTCGGAATCGGGCAACACGCTTTCGATTTCCTTTAGAAGCGTCTCCATTTCCGAGCTGTCGTCAATAAACGTATCACCGCTTAAAACTAATCCTTTATACACCGACGGTTTGCCGATTCCGAATTCTGCACGTGTTTCGGAGCTTACTTCAATATCGAAATCTAATTCAACATACATTTCGGCGGCAAGCGCGCATTTTTCTATCAGCGTTTCATCGCACTTTAGTGTAACTCGGTTAACCGACGGGATGTGAAATTTCGTTGGGTATATCGGTGTCGCATCGAAATCGTGCTGAACAAGCTCATTCGCAACAACAATATCGCCAACTCTTACTCGTATAGACGCGCCGCCGCCGACGCCTACAAACACAATCGAGCTACACTCATACTTGGCAAGCATAACTGCAGCAGCGCATGCCGCAGACACTTTTCCGATACCGGACAACGCTAATACAACATCGCAGCCGTAAAGCTCTCCCATGAAAAATTCTCGCCCGCCGATCCGCTCGACAGCGCGAACATTCAAGTCCTGCTTCAGGAGAGCAATTTCTTGGGGAAGCGCTCCCAATATGCCTTTTGTCATTCTCGATCACCTTTTTAATTGTAAACTCGAACCAATTTTTAAGGTATAATCGGCTTGTGTTTGGAGGAGTACTATGAACGATAAATTTCCTCAATTATTCTGGGGGATGTTGATGCTCGCAATCGCAATCATATTCGCGAGCATGAGTTTCAGCGGTGCACTCGTCAAAGTTAAACGCGTTGACGATTCTCTGACAGTCACTGGCTCTGCAAAAAAGCAAATCACGTCCGACTACGTCGTGTGGTATGCAAGCGTATCACGAAAAAGTGACTCTATGGCATCAGCTTATTCCGCAACGCGTAAAGATATGGAAACGGTTGTTAGATTCCTAAAAGATAAAGGCATTAATGACGAAGAAATCGAGCTTAACCCTGTTAGTTCGTCCGAGCAATCGTGGACTGAAACGCTTGCCGATGGCAGCGAAACCGTTCATTGGTTCTGGGTGATGACGCAAAGTTTTGAAATTCGTTCTAACGATGTTGAAGGCATTACGAAACTATCGCGGGACATTACCGACCTAATCGCAAGCGGCGTTTCTCTTCAAAGCAATCCGCCGCAATATTACTATTCAAAAATCTCCGATCTGCGCATTGAAATGCTGGGACTTGCAACAAAGGACGCCCGCGAACGCGCCGCAACAATTGTTGAAAGCGCGGGAGGACGGCTCGGCCCGCTTGTAGCCGCTCGCATGGGCGTTTTTCAAATCACAGTTCCCAATTCCACAGAGGTTGACGATTACGGCATCTACGACACGTCTTCGATTGATAAAGATATAACCGCAGTCGTGAGACTCACGTTTGCGGTTGAATAATCGCAAAATGCGTTTAGATAGCTCTCACCAACATGTTAAGTACAATACATGTTGTGAATTTTGCATAACTCTTCTATCTGCTATTGCGCCTTTGTTGGAAAAAATAAGAAAAGCGCGGCTCCAATGAACCGCGCTTTATGTGAATATTGAATTTTAGATAATTCCTTGATTACACTCTTACAACTGGTGATAAATCAGATCGCCCGACGGAAACTCGTTCCAAGCTGGAGCATCTGTGAGTACACCAATGCGCGAATAGGTTAATCTTGGCTCTGATACATCAATCGCCATGTTAATCGCGCTGCAACCATCTGTACCTATTAGGTCGAAACGAGTAGGATCTTCCCAATCAAGATCGTTAAAGGTTGACTCTGTCAAATACGACTTGATTGTTAATCCTTCAAGCATTTCTCCAGTTTGAACAGATATGAAAGAATAATAAAGGAACCCAAAACCTGCCGCATTAAATCCAATCACAGGATCAGCGCCTGCAAGTTCAGCTTGAAGCGAGAAATCTCCCGTATTAAAATAAGCGTACCCTTCTTCAAGGACTTGATCAGTCCATAATCCGCCAGCGTCCTTCCAAGCTATTACAGTATCAGTTACCGGTTGGTTGATACCTGGATAAACCTCTATAAATCTATCCCGTCCAAAAATAATGAAAGGCTGATCCGTCACCGTATTGTACGTCAGGAAAATTGGTTGGTTAGCCTGCCAGTTGCCCGGCAGTTTAGCGGAATTCCAAACACCGCCTTCGCGAACTCCGTAATACACATATGTGTCATAGATAGGGGCTGACGGATCTGGGTCGAAATCACCAAAAGTGAACGCCACAGAAGGATCGCCGTTTGGCGTAAAAACGAAGCTTGCGCCCGGCGCGTCGTCATAACCGTTTGCGCTTTCTTTGATTATCTCGGTTGTCCAAGCTCCGTCTCCTGTCTTGAAGGCATATTTGAGAATACTCTTCGTCGAAGTCACACCTGCGTTATAGACTATTCCCAATGTATCGCTGATAGGTTCGTATTCCATACATGCTGTATAGCAGAATTGAATTGGGTTGGTGCCTGTGCTTACATCGTCAACTCTTGTTAGAACCCAATTTTGAGCAAGTGTATCTCCTGTGTAGACCTCAAGCGCTTTAGTGTAACGATTGAAGGCACTTACAACAATTGCATCGCCAACGATTTCAATGCTTGGATGTTCTAGATACCCGTTTGTAGCAACCGTTTCATGAGCCCACTGTGTGCCGTTGTAATAACACACTCCTAAAAAGCGACTCGATCCACGTGTGTAAACAATAGCAGGAGCATTGTCTATCGGTGTGAGCACGATATCGCTGTCGCTAGCAACAACGCCGATGTCGTAATCGTTGTCAGCAGGCGGCAGTACGAATGGAAACACGCTTTCCATCGGAGTCGCTGTAAGCACTTTCGTGTTTGTGTCAAACGTGCCGCGCGGCGACTTGGCGCGTACGCCAAAGCTGTAAAGCGTGTCGTTTGTCAGTTCCGTTATGTCGGTCTGGTAACCTGTGTCAACATTGACATGATTCGCCGAAGCGAAAAATCCTGCGCCGTCAGCCGTATAATCGCCTTCCTTCCAATAAACTTCAAACGACGGCGCACCTTCTATATGAAACGCAGTTCCCCAGCCAACAGTCACTGAAGTGTTTCCCGGATCGGCTTCGGTAATGCCGATAGTCGCACCCCAAACAGGCGGGTCGTCGCCCGGCGGAGTGCCTGGAACGGCGATAATCCAATCGAGACCGTTTGGATTGAATGGATGCGGATTCAAAGCCGTAGTTTCATTAAACGGGCTTGCGCTGTCACGTGCGTGAACTCCGATTGATACATTGCCGCCTAGCGTAAGTCCATCGGCGGCAGTTAGGGTCGCTGTAAACGGCGGGTCAGTTTGACCTGTTGTATCTAGAACGACGTACCTGTTGTTTGCGAGCGCGTCGGCATAATCAAGCGTATCACCCGTCTGCCAGTAAGCAACATAAACTACTGGCGGAGAAACGTCATCTATCGCTTTTCCGAAAGAAATATTTATTGCATCGTTTGTTTCTGTATATTGAGCGCTGACAATGCCAAACCAGGACTGCCATGTGGGTGGATCAATGTCGCCGCCCGGACCGCCGGCAGTGCTAAACGGACCGCCTTCAATTCCAAATGCACCCTGTCCGTATGGACGAATATAGAACCTTAGCCCTGTTCCGTCATCGCCCGTGTAGTCACCTTGTGCTCCGTAATCGAATGTGTAAGCATATCGCGGAGCAAGACCGTCGCCGGAGTAGTGACGGGAACACGAGAACGGTGCGCCGATATCTTCATAGTTAGGAAGTAAACCTTTGTCCGTAATTGCGGAAGGCGCGGCTGACTCAATTCCCCAGCGAATTCCATACGCTTCGACTTCGTTCAGGTAATTCGTCGCAATAGGCGTTATATCGCTAATGCCAACATCGCCGGAAAAATCGCCGTCAACAACTGCGACGGGATCGTTCGCTGGATTGCCCGATTCAACTGCTTGCAGATAACGAAGCGCTATCGGCGTTATGTCCGCGACGGAAACTTCTGTGTTGAGGTCGTAGTTTCCAAGATTCTTCTCGGTAAAGATTATCGTTACTTCTTTGTTTGGCGGATCGTCGAGGACACTTGCAAAGGTGATTTTATTTTCCGTGTTGTTCGGCACGACGCTTGTGCGACGCTCACGGACAATCGGCTCGTTACGAAACTCAACAGAAGCAACTACTCCTGTACCTTCCGCCCCTTCTTTGTTGAGCGGATCCGGAACGACCGAGCCAACCGCGACGATTCCCGGTATATGAGTTACGGCAAGAAACAAAGGATCATCGAGAAAATCCCCTTTTGTAACTTTAACAGGAGTATATATTGCCGTATCGTAGTGAAGATGAAGAAGCGCGCTTTTGAAATTTGCCGCATCAGTCGCAAGTATTTCTACAAGCGTGTTGCCGTCCGCAGATTTACCGACTAGCTGGGCTGTCAAACGACCAACTTGCGACTGGTCGGGATTATTCTCGTCGAATGTCTCGACAAAAAACTCACCAGAAGTGTTAACAATTGAATCTACCTTGTCGGTAGGTGAATTTATGCCGTTTGATCTACCGCAAGAAGCGATAGCAATTACGGCAACAACAACAACGATAAAGAAAGAGGAAGGCAATAGACGACGCATCAAACACTCTCCACAATCATAGGACAATTAATTATACCCAATTACTATTCAATCCATTACATATAGAATCACAAACCTATACCAACGAACCACAATAACTCGATTGATTGGTTTTCGTATTCCTTATCAAAGCATCTTGTTGCAATACTCGGCGGTTTATATGCTAAAATTCGCGTTCTGTCAGGAGGTTTGTTATGGAAACAGTTGTTCTTATTGCGGAACCGCGCGAGGCTACGGGCAGCCCGGAGAATCGTCGGCTTCGCAATGAGGGTTACGTACCCGCAAATATATATGGACCAGGTATTGAAGGCTCTGTATCAGTGCAGTTTGTACGTCGCGAGATTGAGCCGGTGATTACTCGCGTCGCAACGGCAATTGATGCAGAAGGCAAAAATCCTCGTGAAGAAATTGAATTCATTGTTAAACTGGGTGATCAGGAATACAAGACCAGGCTTGGAGAATTGCAGCGTGACGTTATAACCCGCAGTTTCTCGCACCTGGATTTCATCGTTAAGGGATGAGAGTGCTGGGAATGAACCCTGAACAAGCAGTAGTTGAACGAAACACATTGCAAAGCGTAATGGAGATACTCTCCGAAGTTGGCGGTCGCACTTCTCCGATTCCTCAACTCGAAGAGGAGATATATCGTTTGCGCGACAACCAGCGACTTTATACGATGCAACGTGTGGATGACCACGACATTAAGCGTCTTTACAACTCGCCTCCAGAAAATGTACCCGGTAGAATCGATTACTTTCTCGATACCCACCAGCGCACTCAATTGATCGGACACTTCTTGACACCGCTCGGATTTCAAGTGCCTATACATTACTCGATGATCATGTGCTTGATACTCGAACGTAAAGAACGACGCTTCAAAGTCTGGAGCGAGCCGATTCTGCGTCATTTATTGCTTATGCCGTTTGCCTTTTTGGACGGAAAAATACCTAGAGAGAGTTTTCGCGGCGAAGTTGAAATAGTTGACACGGAGATTAGCGATCCGGATTACACGCAGATTAGGGTGCAGTCGGTTCAGATTGCGTTTAGGGAACTCACGAAAATAAAAATCGAACTGCTCAATGAATGGAGCAAGAAGACAAGCGCTTCAAACAGCTATCTAATCCACAACGGGTCGTCGCTGGAAGATCCGAACGACAAGCTCGAGCCGCGTTTAATCGGATGGAGCAAAACCGTTTACCTGCCGTTCAAGGGAGCAAAAGAAGCCAATATCAAGCATTTAGAGTTGTCAAGTTTCCAGCGCTCACCCGTGTTTAAGTTGTTTAGAGAAGATGAAAAAGGAACGAGTTCGACAAAATATGCGTGGTTCATCAAACTGCGCGAGCACACGCGCCATGGTCCCGAATTCGGACTCATCAAACCGCACATTATCGCCAATTCAGACGCTGAAGCCATAAAAATCGCAGAATGGATGAGTTATTTGCTTCTTTTGGAGCGCCAACCTGCAACATTTCCCGCTTCAGGCTGGGACAAACTGATATTCCCGATTAAACTCTGCAGAACGTATCTTGACGGTATCGTGCCTACGCACGAGACGATTCGTTCATTTTTCGACAGATCGTAACGCGTAAGCGTTGTCGATGTACATTAGGAGGAAGTGTATGGAAGTCGCTCAAACAACAGTATGGAAGGAAAAATGCAAGTTTCCCGAAATGGTGAACTTTGACTTTGGGCCTATAGGTAAAGCGATGTCGACAAAGTCGAATCCGAATACCGCATCCGAATTCCATTTTTGGCTCGGTGAAGGCGTGAACAGCGTCGAACTAGGTAACATCGTCGCCTGTATAACCGACGACGGCAACGTGACAGTTGGAACGGTCGTCGAACTGCGTGCGATTATGGATATTGACAACTATCTTACTGACTATATCAGTCATGATTTCGGGAATCCACATGTGGAACCGCCGTCGGATATTGCTGAAATGCACATCGCTAAGGTATTGACTATCCGCAACACTGAAGATCGCGTTAAACCTCTCGCTCGCGGACAAGTTTACTTCGCTACACCTTACGGCGTCGGCTGGGGACTTGGTATGAGCGATTACGTCAAAGAAGACCGCGGCGTTCCCATCGGAATTATGGAGAATGGCGACGGCAGCTTTATTCCGATTTTCCTCGACGACACATTCCTTCTGGGTCCCGAAGGATCGCATATGAATATGTCTGGTATCTCGGGTTTGGCAACAAAAACATCGCTAGTCGAATTTCTGCTGAAATCCATTCTTGACAAGATGATCCGTCGTGACGACCATCGCGTTTGCGCCGTTTTCTTTAACGTAAAAGGTAAAGACATGCTTTACCTCGACAAACCGAACCCGATCTACGACGGCACGCACGACGACGATCCGTATATCCAAAAATGCAGAAGAATGTACACTGAATTAGGCGTTGAACTTAAACCGTTTGAGAACGTTCGAGTTTTTGCTCCGTACG
>CAZRQJ010000069.1:0-11746 GCA_964602075.1 uncultured Planctomycetia bacterium | reverse complement strand
CGTACCATGATCGGGTGTGCCGGGTTTGAACATTTTAACCACAGCCCATCCGGCAAGTATCGCCACTCCACCAACAACAACCGCGATCGCAAAGTAAACGACCAGACGTTGCACATTCTCACGCTTTTTTTTCTTCCGATAACCGCTTGGATAGTATCGTTTCATTTCCACACTCAATCACCCACCTGACGAACACACATCAGCACGTTCATTGTATTAAACAAAAGTCGGGCGGCAATGTTTATTGTACCCGCGTTTTTCGTAAATTTCCATCACGCTAAACAATTTATCTCCGTCCATCTCCAGCATCAGCCCTTTCGGGACGCGACTTGGCTTTTTCGGGCTTCGGTGTTTCCGTTTGAATCGGCGAATCTGCGAACGGAATAATTTTTCCTTCAAGAATTCCGCGAACATCACTAGCGTCAATTTCTATCTTGCGACCTTGCTGCCCCCCGGGCACTTGATACATGTAGTCAAGAAGTATCTTTTCCATAATGCTGCGCAATCCTCGTGCACCGGTGTTGCGTTTCAAAGCAGCATTTGCAATTTCTTTAAGCGCGTCATCCTTGAACCACAGTTCGACTCCATCTTGATTGAATAAATATAAATACTGCTTCACAATCGAATCTTTGGGATCGGTCAATATCTTAACGAGCGCTTCTTCATTCAAATCTTCAAGAGTTGTAATTACTGGCAGCCTGCCAATCAGCTCTGGAATCAGACCAAACTTCACAAGATCTTCCGGTTCGATTTGTCTAAGGAGTTCGCTTCTTTCTTCTTCAATCTGTCCTTGCTTTTCTGCTCTGAATCCCATAACTTGCGAACCAAGCCGCTTCTTCACGTGTGTTTCAATTCCACCAAACGTCCCACCGCAAATAAACAGAATGTTCGACGTGTCGATTGGAATAGTATCTTCGTGAGGGTGTTTTCTGCCGAAACGAGGAGGCACCTGCGCAAGTGTTCCTTCTATCAATTTCAGTAGCGCTTGTTGCACTCCTTCGCCTGATACGTCTCGCGTTATAGACGGATTCTCGCTTTTCCTACCTATTTTGTCGATTTCGTCGATATAAATAATTCCTCGTTCAGTGCGAGCTATCGTACTAGCTTCATCATCCGGTCCAAAATCGCGTGCTATCTGATAGAGCCTGAATAGTATGTTTTCGACATCTTCTCCAACATAACCCGCTTCTGTCAAACTTGTCGCATCTGCAATAGCAAAAGGAACATTGAGTTTTCTTGCTAGTGTCCTCGCGAGAAGAGTTTTACCTGTACCAGTCGAACCAATAAGCAGTATATTGCTCTTCCCTATCTCTACACCTTGAACTGCGGACCGAATCCGCTTGTAGTGGTTGTAAACTGCAACCGCCAAGACCTTTTTAGCTTGCGACTGCCCAATAACGTATTGGTCAAGATAGTCCACCATCTCACGAGGCGTCGGCAACGTCTCTAAGCCAGCCAAGTCCTGATGCTTCAATGGAGTTCTGACGCCGTCTAAGAGTTCCCTGCACACTTCAACGCACTCTTCGCATATATAGACTCCTGGCCCTTTCACCATACGAAGATTAGATGCGCGTTCTTGCTTGCAGAAAGAACACTGCGTCTCGCTGCCTTCATTGCCACTACTGCGTTTATCAGACATTCAACACCACAACCTAAGAAACTCAAACAGATTCTACCATATACACACGTTCAGCTCTAGATTAAACTCGAGAAATAACATCGACATCTGCTATTATTGAGATACAAATAACAAAAATCTATAAATACTTGAATATAGTAAGCCTCGTTATAATAACTGGTGTTGAACACGGATTTTCACATGATTGCCAGCTTATTAATTCTTACGCTTGCAACTCTGCTGCAAATTAGTGCAGCGATCATAGCGATAAAACTTATAAGAATAACAGGTACGCGTACTGCTTGGATTTTCATATCTGTTGCTATTTTACTTATGTCATTTAGGCGGATTATACCTATCGTCAGAACGCTGTTCGGAAATGGCAGCTACGAACCAGATTTAGCAAACGAAGTCGTGGGACTGGCAATATCCACGTTTATGTTGTTAGGAATCTATTGTATTGGACCTTACTTTGTTGAAAGGTTGTCGATCGAGCAAAAATTGAAGCTATCGGAATTGAAACACAGAAAACTACTTGAGCAACTACCTGCCATATTCATCTCCTTTCTCACGGATGAAGCTCGTACACCTACTTTCGTTGGGCGAAACTGGATAACACTAGGGTATTCACCTGAAGATTTGCTTGCTAACAAAATTAAGTGGTTTGACTTAATACATAAGGACGATAAACCACGAATGGAGCTTTCGCTCAAAGAGTGCTTGACAACAAAAAGCGATGTTGTTATCGAGTTTAGAATGCAGAATTCTCTCGGTGACACAAGGAATATGTGCGGCGCGTTCACGACAGTAGTAACCGACGACGAATCTGGAAGTGTCGATCACATTCAAGGTGTAATAGAAGACGTAACCTACCAAATAGCAAGTTTGGAGGAAAAAGACAGAATGATTACCGAGTTGCAAGATGCTGCAAAGAGAATTCAAACGCTAAAAGGCTTGGTGCCAATCTGCGCCGAGTGTAAAAAAATACGAGACGACAATGGATTTTGGCAAACACTCGAAGCTTTCGTCAAAGAAAACTCGAACACCGAATTCAGCCATGGTTTATGCCCGATTTGCACACATAAAATCCAAAAGCGAACGTTCGGATAGCAAATCTCAATTAACCTATCTACACTTTGATCTGATCTATCGCCTATTAAATAAGTGCAGAAATGTCCGTCAAAAAATATTGGTGTATTTGATTACTCCATTAACGACTACTAACTCAACAAAACTACCCTCATCATCGCTTAACGAAAAACTGTGACGACGCAAATGAGATATCACTTTCATCCGGCATTTCAAACGGCTGAAGGAATTGACCATCTACATATGGGATTAGCACATCGTCGTAGTTGATATCATGCCCCTGAAAAAAATCGTCTTTACAGTCATCATTCCAGTCGGCATATACAGGTTTGCTAAATAGAGAAAATCTAGATACCGGAAATCTATTCATTTTTTGTTCATCCGAATTTACTCTGGTACCGGAAGGCAATTCATACACGGTTACCATCGGCAGTATGCATGCTGTCCGAGATACAAAGAACCCGTTTAGCGTGTTAGTTGGCGAATCGATCAAAAAGAACTGATCAAAACCGATTTACCCTGAAGGTAGCGTAGTAAGAACATTACCAGACAGGTGTAACAAGCGCTAACACCAATTTACCTATTAAACAAGCATCGGATTAATCATACTGAATGTAAGCGCATTTGCTACTTAGCTGTGATTGACATACGTCCTTCAGAAAATTAGGGTAAAATTAAATGTCATGCTTAAATCGATTTTTCGTGTCTTAGCTCGGATGTTAGCTGTTTCCGTTATCGCTTTCTTACTTCTGTCTTGTAATGGTGGAAGCAAAGACGATGGCGGCGGAGGTTCAGGTTCGGTTAGCATCAAGGGCATCATTCTTAACCCCGCAAGTCCAGGGGCATCTGCTCTTGTACAAATAATTTCTGACGCAGTTTCGACTTCGACACCAATAAGTGACAGAGCAAAGGTCTTTAGCGTCACTGGCGGAACCTTATACGAAACAGAGCCTGATTTCTCGCTAGTAATTCGCGGCACCGCTCAAGCATCGGAATCCAGAACCCTATCAACAAAAAAAAATCGTGTTTATTGGATTACACCTGCAAGCACTGGCGAAGTTACGATTAAACTAACCATCGGGGAAACAAGCAAGGAACGTAAAGTCAATATAGGCAACGCGCTTGCCTCGCTAAGTATCACTGAAGATAATCAAGGTAGAAAAATTGTCACCGTTACAGCTAACAATGTATCGGATTTGTTCCAAGCTGCATTCCGAATAAATTACCACTCTAGTAAATACACTGTAGTATCCGTGGATAAGGGCGAGTTTATGGGATCCGATGCGTTATTCATTGGCGAGAAGGACAAGACTCCTGTTGGACAGGTTGCGGTCTCGCTATCCAGGAAACGCAACGACAGCGGCGTAAGTGGCAGCGGAGTGCTCGCGAGAATAATTTTTGCTGAAAAATCAACATCGGAAGTTAAAGACACATCCGCATCCGCGGCATTTGCGATTGATTATATCAAGCTTGTAAACTCAAAAGGCATTGAACTTGGCACTAGCGAGTAAGTTTGTCCCGTTTAATCAAACTCTCGCTATATACAAAACACCAACGATTAGCGTGAGAAGTCCGACGGGTACACCGACTTTGATAAACTCTTTGAAACTGATCGTATAGCCTCTGTCGTTTGTAACTTCCATTACTGCAAGGTTCGAAAGAGACCCAAACAAAGACAAGTTCCCTGCGAAAGTCGTCGCAAGAGCGACAGTGAACCAAAGTGTATTAGAGTTTTCTATACGCTCAAGTATTGGAGCCATAAGCGTTGCGCTTGGCAGATTTGAAAATACCGTAGTAAATGTCGTAACAACAAGCGCAAGTCCGGATAGATGTATCGTCTGTCCGTAATGTGATAACGATGAAAAATATGCTGCAGCTTGATCACCGATTCCACTGAAACCGACCCCGCCTACAATAACAAATAGCGAAGCCACGAAAGTTATCAACTGCCAATTAACCAGTGACAATACATCTTTCGGAGGTTGTGGGTTGATTGCGAGAAGAATCGCCGCTCCAGCCATAGCCGCAACAGGCATTGGTACGCCTAGCAGCATTGAAGCAATTACAATGATGAGAACCGTTAATGCGCTTATACCAGTGAAGTTCGGACTTTGGGGAACGCTGGCTACGACGGTTTTCTTAAACGAACGGCCAGTCATCGTACGTCTGCCTGAAATTACTAGCCATAACGCAGCAATCAGAGTGCCAATCGCGGATAAGACAGTCATTTTCGTTGTGTATTCCCAGAATGTCATTCCTGACATTGACACAATCAGCATGGATTGAGGGCTTCCAATAGCAGTAGCTACACTGCCTAGGTTGACTCCCAAAATCAACGCAATAACATAAGGCGTTGGCTTTTCGTTAACGCGTTTAGCGCTTGCAAGAGCGATGGGAGTTAGAATTAGCGCAGCAGTTATGTTCAATGTCAACGCTGATATAATCGCGCCAGCGATTAGAAAAAACAGCACAAGACGGATAGGCGTAACCGCTACATTTAACGCTCGTTCAGCAAAATAACCTACTGCGTTTCCAGCTTGCAGATAAACTGAAATTATGAGCATCCCTAAAAGGAATAGTATTAGTTCGACTGGAATAAAGCTTAAAGCTTCTTCATACGGAAGCACTCCCGATGCAACTATTGCTAATGCACCGAGCAACGAACCAGCGGGAAACTGCAATCGAATGTTTGGAATTCGCTGCAACGCAAGCAACAAATATGTGAGAATTAATATAGTCAGAGCTAAACCCACGCTTTTAGTTTAGCACAGCGGTTTCAAAGAGCTGACTTCACTCCAAACGAAATGACAGCAATAGAGCGTGATTTGCTAACTAGCGGTCTCTTTCTTTTTCACCGAAGTAAGTATAGTGAGATATAATTGGTAAGCGAGATAAATAATACTGCCTGCTATCAATCCGATAAGCGCGCCGATAAGAGTACGAACTACGCTTATGGCGATAGGGGTATGCAAGTGACAGAATGTGTTGACAATACTTGTGAGTGCGACGGAGCCTAACAGGAGTAGCACAATCGACGGTGGTTTGCGGCGATAAAAGTAGGCGAGAAAGAAAAACAGCGCTGGAAGTCCGATTATTTCTTTCGTTCTTGGGCGTACACTAAGCAGATCCTCTAACCTCTCGCGGAAAATCAACTCCATCTGTGCAACGCCGATAGGTGCTTCATTACCGCTGCGCAAGAGAATTAGCGCAATTGCAGCCAGACCAAGAAAGACGATCAACATATCTACAAACTCAATCTTTCTATCAAGCAGCGCATTAAATCGCGCTATCCAGCCGGGTATTCGAGAGTTTGCTTGAATAACAAACGATTGAATATCCCAAGCGTAAACAGCTATGAAGAGTACGGGAACTGCGAGCGAGAGCATTACGCCTCGGAATGCTTCGGTTTTAACAAATGCATTCGCGGAATTTATCAACGAATATACAGCCATCCCGCCAAGTGAGGTAATGATGACTGCAGTAAAGTAAGCGCACAATACTGATAAGTATTTTGTTGGTATTGATGCCTTCGCTCGCGCTACAAATGCAATAGCAATAACCGAGCCTAATAGCGGTGCGACTATCGCTGCTACAAGCGCCCAGAACGTATAGAGAGTATTCTGTGAAACTGCAAATAAGCCAATCGAACAAAGCACGGAAACCACCCAGAACGTCGGCTCAATCCATTTAGAAGTTTGAACAACGAACCTCAATGTTAGTGCTGTCATTCCAATCACTCCGAAGACTACGAACAGCTTCAATAAGTGTAGTTCTTCAAAAACAGGTTGTGAGGGTTCACGCGCAATATGGAATCTGTTCTTAGCAATGTTTGAGTGAAGAGTTTCTAAATAGTCGAGATTAAACACATCCACATCAACTGCTTGATGGATTTTGTTGTCTTCAAACAAGCTGGTGAAAAAAGGACGAATATAGATTAGTCGAACATTTCTCTCTTTTAACGCGCGAATAAAGCGTGACTTTGCAACTGGGGAAGTCTGCTTAACCATTTCCTCCGCACTGATGCTGTGAGTTATTGCAACGTTCGGCGACACAAGAGCAGCAAGACCGCCTGCGCCTTCCTGAATCTCAAACTCAATCCAACCAAAAAACAAATCGCGCTTCTTGATTTCTTGTGCGGTTGTGGCATGGTTAAATGGAAATCCCGGAACTGCATCGCCCTCGAATAAAATCGTACGGTAATCGCTTGGCGCATGCGGCATAAATGTAATTTTTGATACTTCGTCTAGGTTCGCAAATAGAGCTTTTATGTCTGCAGCGTCGTATTTTGCATTATTCACTAGACGAGGTACGACGTCGAAGCCTGCGTTTCGAGCAACCCTCCACTCTGCTGGATCGAAACCTAAAGCAACTTTATTAAAATCCACTTCTTGTTCACGAGGTATGCTGATTAAATACCAGCCGTTAGGATTTTCAACAGCCTTTGAACTATCAGATGGTATAGCTTCTAACTCCGTCCCGTTTTGTGAATCTAGCTCAACAGGCAGTGCGCTGATCGCAGCGCTAGCAACACCCACTGATGGCATTTTTGCAGACGATATAGGCGCGGATACTACATTATCGTTGTAGGCAAGCTCTAGTCGCTCACGCGCGGCTTGCTCTCTCTCTAAGCCGTTGATACAGAAGTTTCTTCGGACCAGTATGTCAGGCATTAATTCAGCTAGAGCTTTATTTGTAGAAGCCCATTCTAGAATAACATCGTCAGATACTTCAAAGAGATAACCCTTATCAGAAGCGGTCAAAACAGTCATTTCGGATACAGCAACGCTTGAGTAACCAATCGCTCTAAGACTTGTCAGTGTCGACTCCAATGTCTGTCCGCTAACCTGTGATAGTTGAACCGCTGCATTGTAGTCAAGGCAAGCGATCACGTCGAGATAATGCTCGTCCCAACGGTCGCGTTGCATTAGAAGCAGAATCACAGATACTAATCCGACAAGAATCAACGTGAAAGGTAGAACGACACTAAGTGGTTGTCCGACAAAACGAAAATCGTTAAAGCGTTTATGCATATTTCATCCAATAACCAATAGAAAATTGGAATATGTGAGTTACGGTGCACCACGAACCAAGAGCTGCGTGTCGCTGGCGAAGGTAATCGCAAACTCACCGCTGGCTGCGCAAATGTAGTGGTGACCCGTTAAAACAGGTGCTTCGCCTAGCGTCGCGCCTGTAGTTAAATCGAATACCTTTTCAAGTTTGGCTTTATCGCCAGCTACTGCAGAGCTGTTGCTAGCGGTAAATACAACAACCCACTCCGTGCCCTCACCAACGTTCAATGCGCCACCGCTTGAAACCTGAACACGCTGCCACACGCTATTGTGATCCACATAACTCTTTGTGACAAGCGGATCTTCGCGACTGCCGGGTTCTGGATCGGACGCAGCCCAAACAACACCAATAACTAATGCAAAAAAGGACAATGAAATGACGAAAAACTTGAGCTTCATCTTAACCTCCAAGCGGATTATATCATCGGAGGTTACTCTGATTATTTCGCAGCCACCAATTTCTCAATATCTGCCGTCTTTCCGATTACCCATAAGAACGAATCCGAGTCAAATTCAGCATCCGGGTCAGGATTAACGTTTAGTTTGTTGTCTCTTTCTATTGCAACAACATTCAAGTTGTAGTTCTTTCTCATTTCAGCTTTACGAAGCGTCTTACCGACGAGTTTTTTAGGAATACGCGCTTTTGAAAGTGTGTAGTTGCCGGGGAGATCCAACATCTCGTCAATAGCTTGAAACTCTAGCTTATGAACGAGCCTGATAGCTGTATCCCTCTCTGGAAAAATCACTTCGTCTGCTCCGACCTTTTCAAGAATGTCGGCGTGCGTTTTGTCGCGCGCTTTAGCTAGAATGCGCTTCGCCCCTAATTCTTTAAGATTCATCGTTGTCAAAATACTTGCTTCAAGATCGCGCCCGATTGACACAATAACAGCATCGAAACCAGTAATGCCTACCGCCTCAAGATTCGATCTGTCAGTCGAATCAAGTTCAACACAGTTGCGCGCAATTTCGGAAGCCTTTTGAACGATTGATCTGTCGCTGTCGATTGCAAGAACTTCATGCCCGTCCTTGAGCAGCGTCTCCACAACCGCAAGACCAAATCTACCTAAACCGATAACAGCATATTGAGCCATAAACAGATAAATTATATCAGATTAAACAAATGACTTTATGTTAAATACAAGTAACTAAAGTGGTAAAATCAAATTGCTATCGGAGGCGGCTTATGTTCGAGTTGATTGAAGACTGCATTTTTTGTAAGATAATCAAGCAGGAGATACCTTGTCATAAAATTTATGAAGATTCTCACTTTCTTTCCTTTCTAGATATAAATCCGATTGATAGAGCGCACACAGTTTGCATACCTAAATCACACTGCAACAACTTTCTTGAACTGCCCAAGGAGCATTTGAGCATACTCGGTGAAGCTGTTGCTCTATTAGGCACCCGCCTGCTCAACGCGACAGGCGCGATAGGAATGAATATTGTCTCAAATGTTGGAGAACGCGCTGGACAAATAATCATGCACGCTCATTTACACCTCATACCGAGATATAAAGGCGATGAACCGATTAGTTGGACATCGCACACCAGCGACAGCACTTCGCTTGCGGAGTTGGCGATGAAGATTCGAGAGTTCTAGCCTTTTGGCAGCAAGTCGTTATACATTTTTTAGTCGAAAAAGATACAAGCCAACGGACGCTACAACAACATTCGGAATCCACCCAGCAATAATCGGATCGATTGCCCCCGCCTGCCCTAGCCTGGTGCACAGCATTAGCATTACATAATACGCAAGCACAATTAACAACGAAATTCCCATCCCAGTCCCACCGGATGAACGCGCTGGGCTGATAGCGAGTGGGAAAGCAATCAACACAAAGAACAGACAGGAAAACGGAGTAGAGAATTTGAAATAGTATTCGACCAAGTTTTTACGCGCATCCTTGTCGAGTCCTTCTACTTTAAGTTCACGAATAAAACTGCGCAGTTCCGCAATGTTCATTTCAAGACTTGTCTTTACCTTTCTCTGTAACTGTGCGGAAGTTATATTCAATTCCGTTATATCAAAACTATCAAAAAACGACGTGAGTACAGTTCCGTCGCGCATAACTTGAAACCGTTTGCCATCACGAAACACCCAGTTATCATCCACCCAGTTGCCTTGTCTTGCGTAAATCCACCAATCGCTGCCTTCGGTCTCGCCGAAATGATAGAACTTAACAGCATCCAGTCTATCGCCTTCCAACTTATCCGCTATCAAAAGAAACGCTAGTTTTCCTTGTTCGTAGAACGGGAGAACCATGTTCTCTTGTTTAATCGCTCCCGTTTTGCGCATTATCACATCGTTTTTCATAGCAGTAATTTCGCTATTAGCAGCTGGTACGACAAGCTCGTTCAGAAGAAAAGTCACGCCAGTAATCGCGAGCCCAAAGAAAAACGCAGGAGCCGCAGCGCGCCATAGCGATATACCCGCAGCACGCAATGCAACAATCTCTTGATCGTTTGATAAGCGAGAAACCGCTAATAGCGATCCTAATAACACCGCCATAGGAATTGCGAAGGTAATCACCTGCGGCATTCCTAAAGTTATCATTTTCAAGAACATACCGAACGGCAAATTGTAACGTATCATAAAATCGAGCGCGGGTTTGAGCATGGTTGCCGAAACCATCAAAATCGAAAAACTCAACAGCCCGAAAAGAAACGGCTGCATAAGTTCGTTAAGGATTAAGCGATCAACTTTACGGAGCACAACGCGATTGTAACATGATGCGCAATCTAACAACCGTTAACGCTCAAATGCATAGACAAGTCTCTCGAGCGCATTGAGCGCTTCACTCTCTAAATCTCCAGCTTCGTGTAGTAAATGAGCGCTTTCCTCACACTTTAACCGCTCGCTCATATTAGATGGCGGTGAAAACGGATGCAATGCTCTTGCAGACATTAAGCGGTCGCAGACTTGACGGTATAGATTAATCGCCGCCTCAAAACTCTTATCTGCAACACCTGCCAGACGAAAACGAGCTTCGCGTAAAAACTCGACCGCCATCAATCGACACTCGACCCACACTTCAATATTATATGAATGTCCGAACTTAATCGCACTTCCAGTCTCAAGCGCTTCTGCCCACACGCGAAAAGCGTTTACCCCAGATATATAATTTGGTAGAAGCAAGTCACCAGGATCACGCGCAAACTTAAGAGCGAACGAAAGAGCATCACGCACTGTTGTTAGATCAGCTACCACATCGCAAGACTCGACTGAATATGCTTCGAGAAGCGCAATATCTGTCGCGCCGAGTTCCTGCCAAGGTTTAGGACCGGCTCCGTCCTCCGCAAAGCATCCAGAAAAGTAATATCCGACATCGTCGACTCCGTGTATAGTGTAGAATTCAGGTATTTGCAGTTCCCATCCGTAACATGGTATGCCGCGTTCAATCGCTGCACGAATATGTCTGAAAGCTCGCTCCTGATCAGATCCGAAGTCGCTCGCGAACGGTCTGACCGAACATACACCGTCTATACACAGTCCGACATTGTGCGCCAATCTGAAAATCTGCGAGCTGCACCACGCAGTAGGGCCGCTTGGACAAGTCTCGGCATGTATGTTTAACACAAACGCATGACCGACTGCGCCGTAGAGCCAAGGAGTTGACAACGGAGTACCCAAATAATTAGCGCATCCTTTAATCGCTCCGATATGCGTCGCCCAAAGCGGTTCCGGCTTCAAACCATCTATCTTGATAATGTTTCCCATAACTACTCCTCAAACCAGATAATACACCTTTTCGCCTTACTTCAGGCACGACTAGCTAAACTTCGCACCTGTGAATTCCCAGTAAGGTTTCACGTTTGTATTTTGAGGTTTAATCGCCATACATGATTTGAATCCACTGAAAGCTCATGTTCTCTGGTTGCCAAAGCTCTTGGGTGAAATTGCCATCGTAATCAATCTCTATCAGGTCTGAATTCCTTTTGTAAACAATAAGTTTCTTACGCATATTTAAAT
>CAZRQJ010000068.1:0-11838 GCA_964602075.1 uncultured Planctomycetia bacterium | reverse complement strand
TGGCATCAGAGAGCAAATCAACTGGCAACATTATTGTTCTTGAAACAACCAAAGGCGATATCGTAATCCAGCTACGTGAGGAATGGTCTCCGCTTGGCGTAGCGCATTTCAAAGAACTCGTAAATTCAAAGTTCTACGACGGCGCGCCCTGGTTTCGTGTTATCGACGGTTTCGTTGCTCAATGCGGTGTATCCGCCGACCCGAAACTCAACCAAGAATTGGGCGAAAAGACAATCAATGACGAACCGGTTGTCAAAGGCAATCTTCGAGGCACAGTGGTTTACGGGAAAACAGGTATGCCAAACAGTCGCAGCACCCATTTTTACATTAACTTGGTTGACAATTCAGCCGGTCTCGACAGACAGGGATTCTCGGCTTTCGGCGAAGTGATAGAAGGTATGGACATTGCTGACAAATTGACTCGCTGCGAGTATGGCGATCAAGCGGGTTTAGCGGCTCCGGGCGGATTAGATAAATTTAAAGCCACATATCCTAATGCCGACTACATTAAACGCGCATACATCAAGTAATACCTAGCTTATACAAATCAGTTACAGCAGTTTACTCACATTCGTGTTCGATTTGTGAGATGCATTCGATGCTTCGATGATCGGTGCGTAAGTTTTTCGATGAATCTTGCAATATCCATGCTCGATTAGTCGATCTTTATGGAGCGCTGTTGGGTAACCGAAATGTTTGTCGAAGCCATAACAACAGAACTCGTTCGATAGACGAGCCATCAGTTCGTCACGAGCTACTTTAGCAAGTATAGAGGCTGCAGATATCTGCGGGACAAAACTATCTCCATCGACAAGGGCTCGCGCATTAATTGTGAGTCCATATGGGATTCTATTGCCATCAATCAGCGCTAATAAAGGTCGTGGGGTGAGCATTTGCAGAGCATGCTTCATAGCTATCATTCTGGCGTTCAAAATGTTAACGCGATCGATCTCTAAATGAGATACAAAGACAACACAATACGAAACTGCGTTCTGTTCGATTACGGCTGAATAGTCACAACGTTTTTGTGGAGTTAGCGCTTTGCTGTCCCGCAGGAAAGTCCAATCATATTCTTCTCTAAGAATCACTGCCGCCGCTGAAACAGGACCGGCGAGCGCACCTGCGCCAGCTTCGTCGGTACCTGCGATTCGATCAAATGAAATCGAACTTGTGAACAGCTTGCTAGTTTGTACTTCGGAAAACACAAAACTAGAATAACGAGTATGTGAATTATACGCAAGCCCTGTCATTATTATCAGAGTCAACCTCTGAAAGTTCATAATCAATTAACGAGTTCAGTTCCGAACTAGTTTCGTTATCAAAATCCTCATTCCAGAATTCTGTGTTGCTGTCGCCATTCACCATAACTTCTTCTTCAAACGACTTTTGAATTGGAAGTAATTCGACTTCGGCTGAATATATGGAATGTTCAAGAGGATGTATAGTTGTAGACAAATTAAGAGATGTGGACTGTTGAAACATCAATTCAAAACGTGATTTCTTTGCGAGATACGACGCTGTCACATCTTTAATAACAAACATAATGCCTATCAGCACTGTACCAACAACGGCACAAGCATCAGCGATGTTATAAATCGGAAAATCTACTAATGTCAACCGCCCGTCAATCAAACCAGGGGATTTAGTTGCGATAAAGTCAACCACCTCGCCTAATCTTGCTCTATCGAGAAAGTTACCTATCGCACCGCCTATCTGCAATCCAAAAGCTATAGGCCAGATAACGCTTCCTTTGCCGAATCGAATATAAAGAAAATACAAAAACACACTTAAGACAGCGCTGACGATTGCCAATTTGACTGGGTAATCACTAAACATACTGAAAGCAGCTCCAGTGTTAGTGGTCAACTGCCACCTGAAAAAACCGTCAATCACTTCAACCGCAGGCTTATAGCCGTCTTCACCGAGTCTCCAAGGAAACTCACGAATTCTGCTAAAGTAGTCCATCATGAATTCAGACAGTGTAGGATCACCCTTTAAATATCCGAGCTTGTAAACTGCAAGTGCTTTGGTAAATTGGTCAGCTAGAACTACAAAGAAGAAAAAGGGGAAGAAGATTGCGTGTCTATTAAAACGGGGCTTTGGCTCTACTGCAATTTCCAATGAATCTTGTTCGGAACTTTCAGAATCAGAAGCAAACTTCTCAACTTTGTCAGAATAAAGCTGATTGATCGCGCTATCCGTGTTTTCGCTAACATAACTATCAGTAGGATTATGCGCTTCAACTTCACTGACATCCTCTTTAGTTAAACTCTTGTTGGTAGCTGGTAAATCTTCTAACCATTCAATTGAGTTTTCGGAAGGAGCGCTAGACGATTTGTTACTAATCATATCTGATCTATCATCGGCGACGGGTACGCCATTACCGGAGTCTTGTTCCGGTAAATCGTGTCGAAAGCTCATATCGTAGCGCTCTATTTGTTTTCCTCTGACTTACTCTGGCATGTATAGCAGTATTTTGCCCATGGAACAACGCGTAATCTTGCGAGATCGATAGATTTACCGCACATTTGGCACTCACCATAAATTTCATCGCGTATAGCTTCAAGCGCCTCATCAATCTCGCGAAGATTTTTTTCAAGCTGAATAATCATCATTTCGTCGCGTTCAATTTCACTCGATTCCGTCACAAAATCACTGTCAGGATCGCCAGAATTACGCTCATAAACGCGTCCTTCATCGAGCGACTTTTTGATTTTTTTGCGCAAACCAATAATCTGCTTTTCCACAGTTACCTTCTTTTCAAAAAGCAGATCTTTGAACTTACCGAAGTCAGATGATTTCTTAGAAGCCATGACACTTCACCAAAAAATTTATTCCTTTACACGAATAATGCGTATAAAGTTTGCACGAACAACTTTCGAAGCATACTCTAACGTCCAATTCTTGACTTCCGCTACCGCTTGCAGTGTGTGAACGATATAAGCCGGTTCGCTCCGCCTACCTCGGAATGGTTTGGGTGCAAGAAAAGGCGAGTCTGTTTCAACCAGAACTAATTCATCAGGCGTTTCTTCCAGCATCTTACGCAAAAGAGTCGCATTTGGATAGGTGACGTTACCCGCGAAAGAAACGCCAAACCCTTTTTCCCGAGCAAAGTCGAGAAGGGTTTCGCTTCCGTCGTAACAATGAAAAATCCCGCGCCCGTTGTACTGACACTTCTTAAGAGTATCGACAACTACGTTCGCGGAATTCCTGCTATGTATTATAACAGGTTTGTCAAACATATCACACAATTTTAGATGTCCAGAAAAAAGCTCAATTTGCTCAATGGCTCGGTCGGTTGAATGGTATAAATCTATACCAGTCTCGCCTATTGCGGAGACATAATTCACTTTTCTTTTTAACAATGATTCGAGATTTCTAAGTTCTAATTGAACCGATTCAAAACCAGCTGTAGGATGTACTCCAGTAGCAGCTAAAATCCAGTCTTCTGCCAGTGATAACTTTAAAGCTTCATTACTCGTAGCTAGATCGTAACCAGGAATTAAAGCCATATGTATACCGCTCGCGACAGCTCTTTCTAGAACAGCATCTAAATCGTTAAAATAATCCTTTAACAAGTGACAGTGGCTGTCTACCAAGTTGATTCGATTTTGTTCATGTAAGTTTGCCATTTTTTTTGACGATCTATTATGTCGAATTGAGAGTTGAACTTAGCACTTCTCCGTTAACTTCTTCCAAAACAATGTTCTTTCGCTCCTCACATATCCGAACTTTCCCTCTTCGAATTGCTACGCTAACATTTGCAAAGAGCATTCCATTAACTTCTATAGACGCTTTGCATTCGTCAGCAATCCTTTCACGCAGGTCCGCACCCTTGAGTTCATTTTCCTTTATCTCACTCAATACTGCTAACTCGGCAGCCTTAAGTGTGTTCTTGAGTTCAACAAGACTACTTTGCTGGTTTAAGCTAGCCAATCTCCGCTCGATAACGGCAGTATGATTTTGAATTTGAGTTAATTTAAAGCTAAGTTCTTCAATTGCTTTCGCCGCTATCTCAATCTGCTGGCGGATAAATGGATCTACTCCAACCGATACGCTCGTGAGTGTCCCTATTGCATTGCCTAGGTTACTAACTTTAATGTCACCAAAAGCGGATACATCTCCACCAACAATAACACCGTTGTTGGCGGTTACTTCAATTCTTCCTCCGCATCGCACAGTGGAATGTCGAATTCCGTTACAAACAAGCAAGTCGCCAAGAACATCAACCGTCGCAGAATCAATCTCATTCAATACCGCCTTTCCACCAACTTCGAGTTTGCATTCCCCTCTACCGAATACATTACCGCCTACAAAAAGGTCTTTCCCAACTTTAATATTAGCGTTTTCAATATTTTTTGAAATCGTTAAACTGCCATCGACCTTAACGGTAAATCCGGAAAGCACGTTGCCATGAATCTCTAGATCGCCACCAAATTTTATGTTACCAACAGAATAGTCAACATCGCCGCTTATTCGTATCTTTGGCACAATCGTGATTGCGCCGCCTACACAGCAAGCAAGCCCGCTCGTTTTAGCAACTGCTTTTAGTCCATCCGAAGTTAGTTCTACGAAATCGCCGACAATGATTTCTACTTCATGAAGGGGTTCAGCTAGTACTGTATTGCCGTTTACATCTACTCCGTTAGTTCCTAAAATTCCAGGAGTCGTCACCGCTAGAATTTTCCCAGACTCGGCGTTGTTGATAACGCTAGTTTCTCTTAAATCGACACAGCATCCTTCTAACGTTTCTAACACGTTTTGAGCACTCAATGGAAAAAAGTAATCGATCTTCGGTTGTTGTGTCGCGCCCGGAGGTTGCCCTTGAGCACAGACAATACCCTGCCCTATTTTTAACGCTGAAACCATGTTTAGCTTGTCAAACTGAATACCAAATGTTATCCCGTTTGTATTCAGAAACTTAACATATTCGTCAACGGAACTCTTTTTAGTGTCACCGATTATGATCAATCGAGCTTCCATTCGGTCATCAGAAACTTCTATCTTCAACAATTCAGCCAGATCGCTTTGAACTCTATCCAATTGACACTCCGTTTGACTACATGTTAGTCAAACAACATCGAATACGCATCTTGGGGAATCAACTTTACTAAATCCCCGCCTTTGTCGCTCTTCAACTGGTTCTGTACTTTATTTATCTCTGTACTGGCAGCAATCGTAGAAAATCTGATAGGCGGTGCGCCTTCGAAATCACGAGGTTTTATTATAACGGCTGCTAAGTCTGACTCACCCGGTACGCCAGCTAATTTAACAACCGTTTCAAAATAGTGTCGATCTTGAATCATTGTCAAAAATTGATGCCCGTCAAGTAACTTCATAAAGTCCCACCTAAGAAAGAAACCAATCCTGCCGTCAGCAGCAACAATGCGAAGCGCTTGGTCAAGGTAATTCGCTACGATATTTTGATCGTTCTTGAATGTCATATTACCGAGTATAACTTGAAACACTAAATCTATGTCGTTTTCGGGATTTGGCTGCTGATTAAAAACTTCCGGTAATTCCGACAAGAAGTCTTTGCAAACGACAAAGACGTTGTCATACCCGGAGAGCCTCGCTATTATCTTCGCCGCTTGAGTGAGAACAGGGTCAAAATCGATACCACAGAAATTGTATTCGATAAAATTATAAAGCAGGTCATTCCGATTAAGAACAAAATTTTCTTTAACGGACTCTATCAACGCTGTATCACGCGCGTCTAAATTCAGCTTTTCATTGTCGTGTGTTACAAGCTGTAGTGTATCGTGATCTCCGAAAGCCCAATACATTCCAACCATCTCATCATATAGGTAGTTGAGCAAGCATACAGCCAAATTACCTGCTTGAAGTCCAGGATTCAAAACTAAATCGGTGATTTTCGGCTTTAACAACTCGATTAGTAAACGATTATATTCATCGGTAATAATACTCCGCTGCATAGAATATTCAGCATATCTTTGATAGAGAATGTGCTGTATACGCGGCGCGGACAGCGGTCCAGACACCGACACTTGTTGAGTCGATAGGGGTATTAACTCATCTGATGTCGCTATTCGTTCAATAAATGCGTTGATTGTATGGCGTTCTCTTGGAGTAAGAGCAGTGTCTCGTTGTGCATCTTCGACTCTTTGATAACTTACTACTTTATCAAACTCAATTTTTGCACTGATCTCTTGTTGTTCGTCCTTGAAAATGTCCCTAAATTGATCCTGTAACTTGTCGTGAGGGACTATCTGAACAGCAGGTTCACGAGGTGCATCTTTAAGCTTTTCAGATACAATTTTCTTAATCAATACTTTTTTAAGTTTCTCGTCCGCATTTCGAAGTTGCTGTCGAAATTGTGTTTCTTTTGATTTTTGGGACTTCACAAAATCCGACTCCAACTTCTTATCGAGTTTGGTTTTAGATTTTGACTTATAAGCTTTAGTGACTTTTTCGACACGTTCGTCATCTAGCGCAGCGCGCCAATTCTTTCTGTCCCTTTTGAAGCGTTGGTCACCTTCAGGGTCGAAAATAGCATTATCTTCTGTCGTAAAACCTGCTTCTACAACAATTCTTACAATCTCACGCTCGCTAAAACTCGCCTTTCGTTCTTTTAAAATCTCAAATGCTTCGTCATTAACATAGCGCCAATGCTCAAGCCCCCACTTCTTGCCGAGTTTCTTCAACCCGTTGACACGTTCCGGGGTGATTGCTACAGAATTGACTTTAATCTCTAACTCTTTTGCGATTAGGCTTTTCAACTCCTTTTCGCTAAGGTAGCGCCTTTCTTTTTCAAAAATTTGCTTAACAACTTGATGCTCTGGAAGTTTCCCTAAATCAATAGAGTATTCATCGCCTTGTTTAACAAACAGCGGTTTGGAACTCAAAACGGGAAGCACATACATCGAAAGAGCGCGTTCAGACGACGGCTTTGCCCTCATCCACTTACTCACTTCTTCCGCCAATTCCTCGGCTGTAGAAGGTCCTTCGTAATACAGATGTAACTTAATAATATCGACATTCGACAAAGTCGATCCCGCTTGAACACGCAGGTTAACCATCGGTTCACTCCAAACAATTAACGCCAAACCGCAAGTTTGGACAAAAAAAACAAGATATGTGCGCGAAAGCACGTCTGCAAAGCTCACCTTCGCAGGTTTAGGATTATAACACAACTTTCACAAGCCATATGCAAACTCCATTAGTCCTGACAACTATAAGCAGAGTAGATGCGTCTTAGCAACTCGTTTTCCTAAAACTGATCAACTATCATTTCTGTTAAAGATATATTTGCATAAACACATTAAGTTTAATGGTATAATTACTTGCCGCTTGGAGCCCAGCGGGACCGGGACGGTGGATCAACCGCGCATCCGCGCAAACCTCCGCCCCAGTGTTTTCATTAACCGCTTGTCGCGCGCCCACTGGACACTTCAGCGAAACACATATACTTCAGTGCAGGGATCGATTGAGATGTATTTAGCATCAAGATTCGTCGGAAAGAACTTAACGAAGATGAAGAGTGAAGGGCGCAAGATCGTTTCAATAACGGCATACGACCTTTTCACTGCAAAGATCGCGAGCGCAGCTGGTGTTGACTTCGTGCTCGTTGGCGACAGTCTTGCAAATGTTGTTCAGGGTCACAACACAACAATCCCTGTGACGCTTGAAGAAATCGTGTATCACACGCGAATTGTCGTCCGCGAAATCGGTCATACGATTCCAGTATTTGCAGACATGCCATTTGGCACATTTAAAATTAACGCCGAGGATACAGTAAGAAACGCAGTACGAGTTTTCAAAGAATCTGGCTGCCATGGCGTCAAGATTGAAGGTGCAAATCCTGATAATCTTGAAGCGATTGAAAAACTTGTCAAAATAGGCATACCCGTTCTCGGTCACACAGGCTTCCTCCCTCAAACAGTACATACGAGCGGTGGCTTCAAATATCGCGGAAAGACCAAGGATGATCGTGAAATCGTATCAATCGAGGCATATGAGTTGTCTAATGCGGGATGTTGCGCAATTGTACTTGAATGCGTCAAGCCGGAAGTAGCTGCAGAAATCACTCGACGGACACCTGCTCCGACAATCGGTATTGGCAGTGGAGTTGATTGCAGCGGTCAAATCCTCGTAATTCACGATGTCTTAGGAATGTTCCAAGACACCCCATCGTTTATTGAACCTTATGTCTCATTCCTTCACTTAGGCGTGGACGCAATTTCAAGATGGGCAAACGACGTAAGAAGTGATAGATATCCTGATTCGACTCATTCTGCGATTGAGCGCCATTCCTTCGTTAACGACTCCGCAGACTCCGATCGGGAGAACTAGTGATATGGACATATTTACCAACCCTATTGAGCTAAGCGGATATATTTGGCGCATTAAGCGTAACTACTCGCTTAAGCAATGGGACGAAAATCGTGCGAAACCTTCGTATTCTGAAATAGTTGGATTCGTTCCAACAATGGGAGCGCTGCACGAAGGTCACTTGTCTCTTTGCAAACGGTCGGTATCAGATAATCATTTCACAGTTGTAAGTATATTTGTTAACCCCTTACAGTTTGGACCAAGCGAAGACTTCGAGCAATACCCTCGTGTCTTTGAAAACGACTGCCAAATGTTAGATAAACTAGGCGTAGATGTAGTGTTTTATCCAAGTCTTGCAGCATTTTACCCTAACGACTTTCAAACAACTGTACAGGTTAAGGGCGTGACTCAAGGCTTTTGTGGCGCAACTAGGCATGGTCATTTTGATGGTGTAACAACCGTAGTAGCGAAGCTATTCAATATAGTTCAACCCGACGTCGCATACTTCGGCGAAAAAGACTATCAGCAACTTGCAACGATTAAGCGAATGGTAGAGGATTTAAGTATGCTAGTTCGCGTCGTGGGAATGCCAACCTTGCGCGAACCTGACGGTCTCGCTATGTCAAGCAGAAATCAGTATCTTTCTGCAGACGCACGTTCAATGGCATCCGGGTTATACGCTGCGCTATTGGAAATGAAAGCCCGTTTCAAGGAAGGAATCGAAGACGCAAACAGACTGGTTCAAATAGGGATGGCGGAAATGATGAAGAAAATGGGCTTGGCAGAAAAATTCAATATCGAATACCTTGAAGTCGTCGATCCGTTAACGTTACATAAACGAGAAATGGATGTTTTGAGAGGTGACCGCATTTTGGCAGCAATTCAAATCGACGGTACAAGATTGATTGACAATATTGAGATATAGCGATTTTCATTAGATTCGGAGTTTGTAATGCTTACATTGACAATGCTTAAATCGAAAATCCATTTTGGTAAGTTGACTGGGGCTGATGTGAACTACGAAGGCTCGATCGGAATCAGTCGCGAGCTAATGGACGCGACAGGCATACTTCCCTACGAACAAGTTCTTGTTGCTAACGCAGAAAACGGAGCGCGCTTATTTACTTATGCAATTCCGATAGACGAACCTGGACAACTAATATTGAATGGAGCTGCTGCACATCACGGTAAAACAGGCGACAGAGTTATTATCATGTCGTTCGCTCAAATGTCACCCGAAGAAGCGCGCTCGTTCAAGCCGAAAGTTATTAAACCAAATGTAGGTAACAGGATATAAGCAGTTACTCGTCGATTATGCTGACGATCTTTTTACCGCAATGAATACCGAACTTCACAAATCCATCACGAAGAGCGAACAATGTGAAGTCTTTTCCCATACCGATGCCGTCGCCAGGATGATGGTGCGAGCCGCGCTGACGAACGATTATATTGCCTGCAATCGCTTTTTGCCCTGCGTATAGTTTGACACCGAGTCGTTGCGAATTTGAGTCACGTCCGTTCTTCGATGATCCTAAGCCTTTTTTGTGTGCCATATTAATCCACCTCGCACAACGTGCTTTCCACTAGCATTCAATCGAAACACACTTGAGATAAGTCAAATGATCGCGATGACCGTGTGTCTTTTTGTGATTCTTTTTTGACTGAAACTTGAAAACGACAACTTTCTTGCCAAGAGCGTGACGCATAACTTCAAAGTTAACCTTAGCGCCCTCTACGTATGGACGACCGATTCTGACTCCGTCATCGCTTTTGATTACAAGTACTTTGTCGCACGTGAACGTGTCACCCGCCTCTTCCTCAAGCGAAAAAGTGCGGATGACAGTACCTTCTTCAACCATATACTGTTTTCCGGAAAACTCGGTAACCGCGAACATTAGAATTCCTCCAATTAAGCGAACGAGAATATTATCTTGAATATTAATTTATGTCAATATCGCCGATACTTTGGGTCGAGTTTCTAAGGTTAGCTAATTTACGCGAACATATGGCATTATATCTTCAAGTTTCTTCTCTCCAATCCCCTTTACGTTGACTAGTTCTTGAGGAGATGAAAAAAATCCGTTGTTTTCACGATACAGAACGATCCTCTCTGCTAACACTGGACCAATACCGGGAAGTTCCTCAAGTAGTTTCGCGTTTGCGGTGTTGATGTTGATCTTTGTTTTCGGAATCTCGGTTGTTTTGCTGTTCTTAGATGACTCATTAGATGAGCTTTCAGTCAAGTTAAATGAACCGTCTTTGTCACTCTCGCCTGAATCAGCGCTTGAACGACCTCCACCAAACCCACCAATAGATGCATAAGACTCACTTAATGCGTTCTGAACCTGTTTCTCCATTCCCGGCGCGGCACCCTCTTCAGTTGTCGTCATCGGGCCAAATTTCATCGCGGCGTGCATTCTGCCGAGATAACTCATCGTGTACATGAATATGCCACCGGCAAGAAATACAACCGCCATTATCGTGACAGCATGCTGATATTTCGAAAGCATACCTTGGAAGCACTCCGTCGATATAACAAGTTACTGAAACTCGCCACCCACAATCACCTACGTGTGAGATGTAGGATTATAAGACATTTTACAAGAAACAATAATCAGATCATTATCAACCTACGGAACTAGAAATTCTTCGACAAAACTACTAGGTTGTATAATCGCGGTGTGAAGCGGCTTTTACTTTTCGGATATTTCGGTTTGGAGAATTTCGGTGACGATCTTCTTCTCTGGACGATCTGTCTGCGCCTCGGCAGACTTGTTGAAAAAGGCGCGATAGAGCTGACAATTCTCTCGAAGTCGCCATACTACAACCTTCCTATACCTGCTTGCTACATCCCGCGCAAGAATCATCTGATGGTTCTAAGAGCAATAAAACGCGCTGATATCGTTTGTGCGCCTGGCGGCGGACTTCTTCAGGACAAAACAAGCATTGGAAGCCTGCTTTACTACCTTGGGATTATCCAAACCGCAAAATCGCTAAGAAAGAAGGTAGCCCTTATAGCGCAAGGTATAGGTCCACTGACAAGCTCGGTAGGTAGAGTTGCGACAAAAGCAGCGCTTGATTCGGTAGACTATCTAAGCGTTCGTGACCATGGCAGCGCGAGCCAGCTTGAATCTATTGGCTTGAAGCGTAACATTGAGATAACATCCGATCTTACATTCGCACTTAAAAAAACGTTGATTCCCGGCGAAATCCGTCCCGCTCTCAACGAAGAAAACAACAAATTCAACATTTTGTTCTGTTTGAAACCAGATAGAAAGAGCGAACAACAAATAGCGTCGATAGCATCAGCTACGCATCTATTGCGAAGAATAGTCCAAAACAAAGATGTTCACTTCGGCTATGCACCGTTACACCAAGAACAAGATACCGACCTTACAGAAGCTGTTAGCTCATACACTAATGGCGAGACTTTCGACTATAACTCTGCGAATCCAATGTCCGAATACACATATTTCGATTGGGCAGATGTAGTCGTATCATATCGTCTACATGGATGCATATTGGCTGCACAAACAAAGCGCCCAT
>CAZRQJ010000067.1:9007-11945 GCA_964602075.1 uncultured Planctomycetia bacterium | reverse complement strand
CGGGGAGATCAGCAGATGGCGCACAGAGCTTGGAAACGACTTTATAGCAACCCCGTCGTCTATACGTCTGTTGCTCAAAGCTATTAAAGCGAGTGAGATTACTAATCAGCAAGCGAAGGACATTTTTACACGGATTAGCAAGGAAAGCGTTGACGTTAATGAACTTGTAACAAGTTTGAAATCCGATTCAATATCATTCGCTAGCAATCTCGACAGCATAATTAACTCGGTGGTAGAAGATAACCCGTCACCTGTATCGGATTATTTGAAGGGTAAAAAGTCCGCGGTAATGGTTCTTGTTGGACAGGTAATGAAAAAAACAAAAGGTTCCGCCGATGCACAGCAGACAAAGCTATTGATAGAGAAGAAACTCGATAGCATGGCCCAACCTTAAAATTACTGTATTCTTGAGTTTTTACAAATTTTAACAACTTTAGTATTGTGTTATTTGATTAATCAGGTATACTTGTGCTGGCGGTGCTATGAAGCTTAATCGCCTGGCAAGAGTTTTTGTTTTTATCGTTCATTACTAAGCCGGGTTTTGTGTCTGTGTTCAGGATGGCCCTAGCGGGGTAAATGGGTAGGTAATTTGAGCGCCGCCGTTTTTTTTGCCCCAAATAGATTTGGGAACTAGTTATATTCAGTAACCGCTAGTAATCTTCAATTTTATTTTTTGTTCTCTTTCGTTATCCTAACACGCAGTTCCGCACAAACGCGTTGCGAAAGCAGAACTTAACCCTTGAGTCTGGACACTTTCAAGCAGAAATTAGAATAGTGTCTTTCGGAACGACAACATCCACCCCGCCTCTTTCTTGGACAGACTAAAAGCACGGCGATACATCAATCCCGCAGCATCAACCCTCCTACGGCATATTATCGAATCCGGGGAAGTCGTATGGATATCTTAGCGCGCTGAATACTGTTCCGGGATTACTTGTAGGGAAGGGATTGTAATACTCCCAAACCGTTTCGCCAACGGGAGTCACTTCAAACAGCCATTTCTGGTTAGCACTGCAAATCAATGTGTTGCCGCCCGGAAGACGTTGAGAGCTGGACATCAAACTGCTATAGAATTTGCTTTTGGGTGTGCTCGTATATTCCCAAGTAGGTTCGTCAGGCCCGAACTTGCCTCCAGTCAAGAAATAAGAACCGTCACCGTTAATTGGTGTGGTGATTTGCACGATTGATGAAAAGCTCTGACCCGTTGGTGCGCCGGGTTGGTTGTTGAAGATTAGAATGTCTCCTGCGCCGCTTAAATTGTTCTCTATCCAATGTGCGTTGTGCTGTGAATACAACTGGCGGTCATCTGACGAGCCTGCGCGGTAAACCTCTGGATTTCCCCAGCGATAGAGTATATCGCCGCCGCGCCCGTATCTCCCCCCGGTGTGACTCGCTGCTTCCTCGGTTGTTGTAGAGTGATCTATGACCCAAATTTCACTGATTCCATTAACACTGATAACAATCTGATCTAAATCGGCATTATAAGCAACAGCGTTTACATGCAGCCAGTCCGCACCCGCAAAAGATACATAGTTAAAATCCATTAACTCCGGATGCATTGCTGGATTGCCATAATTCAGTTTAGTGTTGTCAAAGTCCTGCACTAGATGATCAAAGGCATCCCATTCCCAAACTATGTTGCCACCGCTCGGTAGAGTCGGTTCAATCTCAAGCACTTTGACCGTCCAGATGCCGGAATTTGATACTTTCGCAGGGTCTCTACCGGCGGCAATCGCTTCTTCCTTCGAGTAAACATACCAATGATTGAGTAAGATGTTACCGTTGGGCATTATTTCGAAATCGTGGTGGAAACACTCCTTATTGTTACTAAGTTCAAATGACCAAACAATGTCGTTATTCCAGTCGCGCTCCTCAATTCTGCCAGCTTTCCCACCGCCAAAGTTGGTATTGCCTAAATCGCACAATCGCAACAGGTTTCCATTCGGTCTGAATTTGGCGCACGCGCCCGGTCGGTAAGCGCTCGTCCACGTATGTTTAACGCTTCCATCCATATCAATCAAATATGTGTTTGTGCTCCCTACAAACGGGCAAAAGAGAGTGTATCCGTCGCTTGTCAGTGGATCAACCGTCAAGATGAATGGGTACGCGTCTACGCCAAAGTCGTTGGTCACTTGAAGTTGAGCGTTATAACTGCCAGCTACAGCTGCTAATGTTACCGTCGGGCTCTCCTCTTCACTTGTAGAGGGAGAAGCGCCTTCTCCAAAATCCCAAAGATAAGACATTGGGACACTACCACCGACAATTGCCACGAACTTAATCTCTTGACCTTCTATACCCGAAGTTGGAGTTACATTCGTGATTGATGGCGGATCGCCTACTGTAAGATCCCAATTGTATGTGTCACTACCGTACGCGTTTGTGACGCTTAATGAAGCACTGTACAATCCTGCACCCTCAAGGGTTACAGAGGGAGACGAATTGGATGATGTGTTAGGGGATGCACCACCACCGAAGTCCCATGCGTAAGTGAAGGGTGGAGTACCACTAATGGATACCCCAAATTGCACCTGTGAACCTGCCGTCCCGGAAGTCGGAGACACACTGCTAACGGCAGGAGCGACGGGTGCACTAGTAACATCTAAAGTAAAGTCGAATACATCACTTCCTGCCGCGTTAGTTACTGTCAATGAAGCGTAATACAATCCGGCAGCGCTAAGCATGACGTTAGGAGAAGCGCTTGATGATGTGTTTGGAGAGCAGCCTCCGCCGAAATCCCATGCGTAAGTGAACGGAGGTGTACCGTTAACAGTTACAGAAAATTGAACATCATCTAATGTGACACCAGACAAAGGAGTCACTTGCGTGATTTCAGGCACAGCGGTAGTGTTGGTAACAGTCAGGAAAAAATTGAACGTATCGTTTCCTTCCGAATTTGTAACTACAAGCGAAGCGTTATAAATTCCTTCTGCGCCAAGTA
>CAZRQJ010000067.1:0-8958 GCA_964602075.1 uncultured Planctomycetia bacterium | reverse complement strand
CAAAATTCCATAAGTAAGTGAACGGTGGCGTTCCGTTTACAGTTGCGGTAAACTCAACTGCTGAACTTGTTAATCCGCTTATCGGGGTGACTTGCGTTATTTCTGGAGCCGTTGCTGTAGCAGTTACTGTGTAAGCAAAGTAGAATGTATCAGACCCGAATGGGTTGGTAATCGTTACAGAAGCGTTGTATCCACCGGTTGCTCCAAGAGTGACAGTAGGCGATTCTTCTGACGATATATCAGGAATTGCCCCTCCGCCAAAGCTCCAAGAGTAGGTAAACGGTGCAGTGCCACTGAATGTTGCATAGAACTCTACTTGTGTAGCTGTAACACCGCTCGTCGGAGTCACACTTGTAATTAACGGAGGCGTAGCGCTGCCGACAGCGATAACATTGCTCCGCTCGCCGAGGTGTCCAAACGCGTCCGTAGGCTCAACCGCTACAAATACAGATGCGTCTTCTGGCAGATCAATATTGAAAAATTTCGGATACTTACCGGTGTCTCCGAAATCCACGAAATTACCGATGGGGAAAAACTCGCCATTCTGCGTGTTGCAGGTTACTATTCTGTAACCTGTTACCGTATTCAGATAACCCTGTGCTATGGGGGTAATGTCGCTAATTCCTACTTCTCCACTGCGATCACCATCAATCCAGTCTTCAAGTGAATGTGGATAGGTGACTAAAGAGAGGTAATTTTGTGCAATCGGAGTAATGTCTGGTACACCAACTTCTCCAGAACAGTCATAATCTCCGATATTTACATAAGACCAAACTAGCCGCCCCGTCTCCGAATTGTAACTTAGGTTTGTAACTCTGCCTGCATCGCCGGTAGGCGCAAACGCAGTAATTCGATCTAATTTTGACTTACTTAACCGACTTTGAAGTTGTTTCGCTAACTCGTTCTTGAGCACCTCAAACACTTCCGAGTCGGTATCGGAGTGCGCATTAAGATCGTACGATGCTATTTCATTTAGTGCGTTTTCAATTGACAATGTGCGGGGCAGAGTTGTCGGAGCGTCTTGCCATGAAGCTCTGTTAGAGCGGTTATTATCTGAAATCCCACATGATATTATCGAGACAAGTAATGTGCAAAACAAGGTTACTGAAGCATAGAATCCCAACTGCGATAACAATAGGCGATAATAATTCTTCATGATAAACCTCACAAAACTCTCCCTATTACTTCTAACTGATTATATGGAGGTGGGGGGAATCGAACCCCCGTCCGAATGAGTACCCGGTACGGCGTCTACGACAATGTCCGTCGGTTTAATCTTAGCTCATGGTCGGTAGCCGTCGGCGACACCTTTCATGAGAGCGGCTCAAGTCTTAAGCGCGGTTCGAGCAAGCCGTGCAGCAACCCACATTACTGGCCGAGCATCCCGTCCCCGTGGGTGGGGAACGAGCGCACGGTCGCTACGTTAATTAAGCAGCGAGAGCAAAATTGTTGTTGGCGTTTAGCCTATGCCCGCTTTGTTAACGCGGAATCAGGCGTCCGCGTGTCGCAACCGTCCGTGAAATTCACCCGTCGAATCCATACACCCCCATTTCAATGTACATGCGCTGTGTTTCGGTACAAGGACCAAATCATACGCTAATGATGCATACGAAACCAGAAGCATCAAGTAGTTAATTATATCCATTGTATTGAGCAATTAGTAGCTCAAGATTTATTTTTGCTACTATTAACAAGATTTGACATTCTTGCAATATTGGAGATGCAAATGGCAGGATATTCGTGTATTTTCGCTGTTGGCAGCGAGGGTGGATTTCAAGGCGCTGACGGTATTATTCCTGATGTTTTGATAATGGTGGGAGAAGGTAACAGAAGATGGCTCGAACCTGTGTATTTGAAGGTTGGCTCGCGAAAGAAAAAAGATATGCTGTTCGACGAGCGAGTAACAGTCCACATTCCAGACGGTCCGGACGACAAGAACATGCTTATCGATGCGATGATGTTGTTTTGCGCAGATTACTTCAAGGATTGTCCAACCTTTAACACAGTTAAGAGACTGTGGTTTGAAGGCAAGATACGCATTTTCAAATCAGCGAAATGGGCAAAACTCCGCGAGGAAGCGTTGCAAGCTATAAGGGACCAAGAAATCATGATTTGCATTGCTCCGTTTCATGATCTGTACGATGTAACAAATCCGTTTTAATATGTAAGAGTCGAATAATGATTAATTAATAGTCACTAGAGTTGCAGAAATAATCTAGATGAAGATAGACCTCTCACTCTTGCTTCTTCGAAATCACTCAACGCTCCCAAGGCCATTTATCAACTAGAATTCGATAATACGCCGCAGCGAACGCCAACGAATGAATGTTGAGGAAGACGCGATACAAGACAAGTGGGAAAACGAAGAGTCCGCAGCCGCATGAGCCGCAGCAGGTAGACCAACTTATGACATGACATGTGACCAGATACCACTGACGAACTATCAGGTTTCCTAGTTTACCAACGGGAAGGCTCATATTTGTTAGTGCGCGCGGCAGACTTCCATGTCGCATTGCGAGGATGCTCGGTACACCTCCAAGCAACTGATCTGGACGCATCTGTCCAGACAACCACCATATGCGCGAGCGGAATGATTCATTTATTGATACATTTGCAACAGGCGCACCAGCTACAAATTCCATTGTAGTGTTGCGGGCGAAATCATCGGTTGAGAGAGGTATGAACAAAAGATAAGCCAGATCAAGCCTATCAATCAACCCTTGTGCAACATAAGCAAGGACGCGAGGAGCGGTTATCATAAAAACACCGGCAGGTATGGTCACTAGGAATGCGGCGATAAAGAAAGCGATGAATGTTGGGTTGTTTCCGAATGGTCCAAAGAACATATCGGATAGAATCGGGTCATAGTTGTATTCGTTGATTATCGTATAGATGATAAGTGTGCCAATGATTGCTGTAGGTAGAAAAAAAAATGTGCTTGCGAAGATGATAACCTTGATATTTCGCGAACGCCACTCCGCCCCGAATCCCGCGGCGAATTCTCTAGTCGAGTAACGAAACTCCTTCTTCGGCATGCATCCGAATGTTAGCACAACGTTCTTTAAAGGACGTCTAAAGCCAATTGCGTAAATGGCTAACTAAGGCAACGGAATCAAGATATCGCAGAACTTATAACTGAATTCGCCTAACTCGTCGCTCCAACTATCGTTATCAATAACTATATCTTCAACAGACTGTATTAGCGCATCTTCAGCATCGTAAACTTTTAAAGTAGCTGTTGCGAAACCGTCAAGATCGTTGTAAAACGCAAGAAAAGAATACGTTCCACCGTACACTAAATCGTTTGCCTTCCACTTTTCAACTTGCTCGCCTGAATCAAGGGAGTCGAGTCCGAATATTCCGTTAAGTGAGCTTTCCTCATAGACAAAGTAATACCATGGTTCTCCCGTCGAATCAGGTTCCCAAGTAACCAGATCCAGTGCATCGACGGTTCCTTCCCAAGTCAGTTCAACGTGAAATCCTCCAGCTGTATCCGGCGGTGTAATATCGTGCAAACGATTTAAGAAATCGTACCAACCGGTATCGGTTGTGAATTGGACTTTACCGTACGAATCCTGAATGCTTTGGTAATACATTGGTGAAAAAGGAAGGCAAATAGTCAATCCCGTGGCTGTTTCTACATTCACCCAATCAGTGACGCAGTTGAACGCGCCTGAATAAACTACTGCGTCATCGACTGCATCGAAAATATCGTTGATGCTGCTCAAATATTCAGCTCCCGCGCCATATTCGACGTATTTGCCAAACAGTTCGTTAATATCCTTGTCCTGTATGTTGAAGTCGAAGCTGTTTTCGGCAGCGATTAGTAGCAAATCGCGTTCGACGTCTGGCACAGGATCGCCAAGCGTGTTGACAAACGTGGTTATTGAATCTTTTAGCGGTATATATTTCGATGTGTCAACAACGGACATTGTGACGGACGATTCATTTAACTCCGCATATTCCAAAACAAACATCGAAGCAAAGTTCGTTGACACGTCAATCGGCACGGCGGACGAGTTTTCATTTAACCACTGCAGTTGAACGTCGTAAGGGAATCCATCCCATGGAACTACGGCTTCACTGAATGTAATCAAATCGGCTGACTCATAGTAGGCATCGAGAATTTCAATTCCAGCCATTACGCACCCATCCATCATTAAAACATCTAAATCAAACGGGACAAGTGCTTGACCGATCAGGTAATTGTCGCCTTCTGTGTATTCCGTTTCATCTGAAATAATCCAAGATGTTGCTCGCTCTGTGCCCGGCTCCCATCCCAAACCATGATCCCATAAAATCAAGCAGGTATTCGTTGCTTGAAACTCGGTTGTAGCCCAGTCAACAAAATCGGCAATATTTGCAGGATCAGCGCTATCGTATCCGACATGAGGAAAACTCTCGTTGTTTAAATAACCGTCGGTTATTATCGTTCCTAGTGTGCTGTCCTGAACAATTTTGAAACGGTGAACGTTTTCTAGATTTGAAATCCGTCTGTCCTTAGTCATAGGAAATGGTATTTCTTCATACCACGACTCAACCTGCACGGCAATTGCAACACTATCAGTACTGCCAATCATCTCCATTTCGTCAATGTCATCGATTGCCTGCTCATAAAGGTCGTTGTCGCCGCCGATATATACCATAACAAGCCAGTCATATTCGTTAGTTGAGACTGCCAATGTAGTAGCGGATACAACATCACAGTAGGTTTCACCGAAATCGTTTGATGCGCTAAGTTTGAAATAATACGGTGTTTCAGGCGCAAGCCCGCTCGCTGTGAAGCCTTGGCTCGTGAATCCTGATGGTGTAATGCATACTTGATCGCTCATGTCTGCGTTTAAGGATTTGTAAAGACGAAACTCATTTCCATGTAGCGGCATAGCGTCCCAACTTAACGCTATGCTTGAACTTGTGATGTTGCCTATTGTCAAGCCTGTTGGAATTTCGGGTGGGTTTCCAGCACTTCTGTTTACGCTAACTACGTTGGACTGGCTTCCGGCGATACCGTTGCTGTCAACTGGAAAAACGCTGTAGTTTCCGTCGGGTTTCACCGCAACTTCAAACGAATATCTGCGTCTTCCGTTTTCTGGCGATGAGCTAACTATTTGCTGTATAAACCATTCTTGTGGTCCGCCGCTATCATCTGGCTGGCAAAGTATTTTGTATCGTGAAATGTCGTTGAGATAATTAATCGCTATCGGCGTAATGTCAGAGATACCGACTTCTCCTGTCAAATCGCCGTCAATCACTTCAACCTGATTGTAATTTGGATTGCTAATCTCAACTATTTCCTGATAATACTGCGCTATTGGAGTGATATCTGGAATTGAAACTTCGCCGTCTTGATTGTAATCGCCCGTATTACGGTAACTCCAAGCGAGATTATCAGACTCGGGCTGGAAGATTAGGTCGCTTATCCTTCCATTGTCATTGTTGGGCACGTTTCGAGTTCTACTGAACTTCTGCGAGTTCACATATCTACTAGAAAAAATGAGTTTTGCAATTATCGTACCTTTCTCAATAACGCCGCCTCCGATTAACGCGACGCCGAAATCTGTATATTCGTTATGTTGTATTGCAAGATAGATTGCTTCGGATTCGTTGAACCCGCTTTTAGAATTCTGCAATGAGATGTTATCGGGGCAGATTATTCTGAACAAAGCGCTGTTTCCGAATGTTGATGAAGTAACAACTGTAACCATCAACTGCGACGAGTTAGCTAGTGACATTTTTATTTCAACCATCGGCGTTGTCAGCGATTCGGCTATCCCACTTCGACCCGAAGGCGATGTATTGATTCCGTAAAGTTCGAATTCGCCTAACCCAGAGTTAAACCTAATCGGTTCAACCAAACTGTTGGCATTCACATCATGTTGGTTGAAAATGAATTGCTTGTTATAACCGGTGGATTTTGAACAAGCTGATAAAGTCAATAAAACAAAACAGCAAAATAAGTAAAAAAACAATCGACATGCTATCCCCATATGTGTCCTGCCTAACTCAATAGAATCAAAGTTAGATTATACCCTTCTACAGCCTTGAATATACATAGGATAATCAGTGCATTCGGCGAATCATCTTGCCATTTCGAACGCTGTTTCGAGCGACACTTCACCTTCCAAGTCTGCGATAGTTCCTGTTGAAGGTATGTCGAGATTGATAAAGACAAACGACCCCATATCGTATTTTGCGATAGTAGTTCGTCCATTAACGATAGTCGTGTACATATACTGTTCGCCAAAATCGCTTTTAATATATATCTTTCTGCATTTCCAGATTTTATCTTTCCAATTTACTGTCGAATTTCCGCGATCCTCGACGACAACCCAGCTTGTAGCTCGCGCACTTGCTCTAAACAAATAGAAATACGCTTTGTTATTGTCTTTCCACACAATTTGCGGAATTATCAATGCAATTTCTTCAAAATCGTACAATCTGTCGCTTGCACCAACGGGTAGTTTAAGCTCAACTATTGCGCCATCATCTCGTTTCGTTGTAACAGTTACTCCAGAAGCCGAATAGAATGCATTCTGATACCAAGTGCTTCCGCGCAATACGAGCTTGCGTGCACTGCGCGATGGCAGAAGTGTTTTCCTATCGATCACGCAGGTACTTGCTTCAGACATGTCAGCGCTCTTTGCGTTATATCTAATCGTATAGTTGTTTAAACCCATATCGGGAGTTACTTCGATTTTATATGCTGCCGAACCGATTCGTTCAAGCGCCACGTTGTAAATACCAAAATTCAAAACGGTATTGTTTTCCCAGTTAGGAGTTTTAAACTCTGCTTCTTTGATGCTAGACTGTGCACCTGCGATTGAAACTCCGATGAGCGCGATCATAATCGTCACTGTAACAGCGGAGAATTTCCAAAACAATTCGTAAGAGTTGCGCACGGCGATTCCATTATAGCTGAATTTCTGATTTGCTATGCCTAACAAAGACAATATCATGTGTTTTATTCGATAGATAGCAGTTGTATTTCATCATACATACTTAAATGTCGGTCAAGCTCGCTTGAAATTGCGCTCATTCTTGCCGTTTCAACACTTGTCAAAGGCGGGTCAATTGTTAACTCGATTTTCGGGTGAACAGGGAGTACTTGGAATTTCCTGCTATTTCCGCCGTAACATTTTCTGACGTACACGGGTAAATATTCTACTTCGACGACACGAGAGGAAACTTCGTCTTTAGCCATTGTCAGAAACACGATTATACCGCAGTCGCGATAGCATCGTCGCTGATCCGAAAGAAAATTCCCCATCGAATAAACGATAGGTCTATTTTCAACAATAGGCTCGCTTGTACCGAAATATTTTCGCTCAACATTTACAATGTCAATCGGCTGGACGACATGAGGATGTGTCGCAATTACAGCGTCGACTCCTGATTCGACTAGTTCTTCAGCTAATTTGGTTTGACCGCGGTTCGGTTCACGTTGATATTCTTCGCCGTTATGTAGAATGACTATTTGCAAATCGCTCCCCGATTTCATCGCAGCATCGGTGTCGGCAATAATTCTCACTTCATCTATAAGGTTCACTGCAAACGGAGCGTCTTTCGGAATCGGTATTCCGTTCGTTCCATATGTGTAATTCAAGATGGCAATTCGAATTCCTTTAACATCGACAACGAACGGTGTGTTGCGCTCATCCGAACTTCGATAGTTGCCGACATGTGATAGCCCCGCTCGGTCTAAGTTATCGAGCGTGGTGTACAAACCGGATATTCCTCTGTCCATACTGTGATTATTGGCGCACGCTACAACATCAACACCAGCATTAACCAGGGCACCCGCAAGACTTTCAGGTGAGTTGAAACAGGGATAACCGCTGAATCCGCGCTTGGCTCCGGCAAGTCTGGTTTCAAGGTTGACGACGGATAAGTCTGGATACTTTAGGTAAGGAGCGATGTGCTCGAAAATCGGGTTGAAATCGTAAGTGCCGTCGCTTTTCAGAGCGGAATTAACAATCGGAATGTGCATAAGCACGTCGCCTGCAAATGCGATTGAGACACGCGTACTTTCTGATACAGATTGAGTTTCTGCATACCCTTGTTTGTCGGAAATGATTGTCGCTTGAATGCTTGTCGAGAGAGCGGTGAATGAAACGCAAAAACAAATAATAACAATCGAAAATCTACGGATGAATGTTTGAAACCATCTTATAGTCAAAAACAAATTCAATCCTATCTCCTTCGATCAAAGGGAGTTGCTCGTTAAGTATTATAGTATAAATTCGATATCCTGTATTGAGCTGATTTTTTTCTTTTAGTCGTATCGTGTTTTGGGAGTTTGTATGGAAATTAATGCTTCTGGTGCGTTTAAGCGAACATTCGGTTTATGGCCTGATATTGTCGTACGAAGTCCCGGCAGAGTCAATATTATCGGTGAACATACGGATTATCTTGGCGGTTTGTGTTTGCCGATGGCTATCAATCTCGCATTATTTATTGCGGTTTCTATAGATAGCAATTTGTCGCGGATAAATAAGGGTTCAAATACTATCTTGATGTCGTCTAGTCACTTCACTGGCATTACTCCGCAGGAAGTTAGCGCTGATTATGTTGGCGTATACGGACGACTGTCATCGTTGATTGGAGTGCTAAGTGAAATAGGCTTGAGTTTTCCAAACGCAAAAATGAACATTTGCGGAAACCTGCCTATCGGTATTGGGTTGTCTTCGAGTGCAGCATTTACAGCAGGAGCGCTCGCTGCGTTAAACACTTTGTTCAAATGGAAGCTTGACGAAGAAACAATGATCGATTTATGCATAAAAGCGGAACATCGTGTTGGTACACCGTGCGGATACATGGATCCCGCTGCTGTGTTTTATGGCAAGAAGGGTTATGCAGTCTACATCGACTGCTTCAACAAAGAGCACGAAGCGGTCGAACTAAAAACTTCGGGCTATTCGTGGCTTCTCGTTGACAGTGGAGTAGTTCGTGACTTATCAA
>CAZRQJ010000066.1:5852-12015 GCA_964602075.1 uncultured Planctomycetia bacterium | reverse complement strand
GCTTCCACCTCTTTTTACGGAGCTTTCGGAGTGAACACCTTTGTATAAACAACTTGTAGTTCCGATACGAGTTGAGATATCTGCGCTCTATCGTTCGGAGAAAGGTATTCATCCAGACGCTTTCGTAGGAAATCAATAACATCAATGCAGATTGTTGCGCGTTTAATGTCGGTAGCTGTTAAGTTCGTGCTCGGATTTGGTTGAAGACCTAGGTATTGCAGGCTAAGTATGTAAGCAACGTTAAAAATATCCTTCAAGTAGTTTTCGATTCCCATTTTGGTAAGAGCTTCGAACTGCGCGTGAGCGGCTTTACGTAATCGCTCTTCATCTTCGGGTGTAAGTTCACGAAAAGCCTCTTCATCCTCGATGGAATCGTCGAGTTGTAGGGTATCGCCTGTTGCATCAGCACTCGGTGGATTTTCAGGTTTATCTATGACTTCAAAATGGCGCAGTCCGTCATCAGCGTTGTTCACCACTTCATTAGATGAAGACGGCGTTGTTACATTGCTTTCAGAACAAGCTTCTTCTATTGATTGCTCGCTTTCATCCTCGTCGTCACGCGAAAAGCGCTTGTCTTCAATGATTATTTTACGCGCCTTTTCTTCGACTTCGTCACGATTGTTGGAACCGTTTCTGTTTTCGCTATCGTTCATCTCAACCACCAAATAGATTCACTTTCGGGCTTAGTTGTCAGCGTGAGAGTAACCAATGCTAGTGTGTCGATAATGCAAACTCTCACGATGAGCGATGTGGATTTTACTTTTGTTTAACCATATTGGCAAGTCAAGATTAGATTGGTGGAAAATCCCATTCGCATTAGTATAGGTTAAAATGATATTGTGAGCGAATCACGTGAAGAATCGATTATCAAACGCGCCCGTCGTCTGCTTGGCGGGGAAAGCGGGAAACGCACGCACAAATCAGAAATCTTCAGTGACGCAAGTTCGAGCGATCCAGCGTTTTTTCAGCTTTTATCAGGAAAAATCGTTGAACCCGCGGACGACTGCGCCGTGTGGAAAACCGATCGCTTCGACTTGCTTACGACGGCAGACATGCTGGTAGAAGGTACACATTTTTTACTCCCCGCGTATGTGGACTGCAACGAAGCAGGCGCATTATGCAGACTCGACACTTTGTATAACGTTGGCTGGAAGGCGTTGGCTGTAAATGTGAGCGATATCGCGGCAAACGGCGGTGAACCGCTTGGTTACTTAATCTGTCTAGGCATACCCGCTGAAACAACAGAGATTGAGATTGATAGCTTCACAAAAGGACTTCGCGATTCCGCACGTCGTCATCGTATTTCGATTTGGGGCGGTGATCTCGTTAAGTCGAACGCTTGGACAATTAGCATTACAGCGGTTGGAGCAGTACCTCATTGTAAAGCGATCACGCGTTCAGGGGCGAAATCGGGCGACATATTGATGATCAGCGGAACTATCGGTCTCGCATCGTTGGCTCTCAATTTGTTTATGTCTAACAAGCATAATGCCCAGTCATTCGCTTTGGTTCGAAAGACTTACAAACGAGCATTCGATAGACTTAACAAACCAACAGCTCGCATTGAGTTAGGAGTTAAACTCCGCGAGTTGGGCATAGTTACTGCTATGCTGGATACATCGGACAGTCTAGCAAAAAGCGTGCGCTTGCTTGCCTATGAAAGCGGTCTGGGTGCTTGTATTGACTTGAGCAATATTAAAATAAACGCTGAATTGAGAGGTTATTTGCAGTCGAAGTTTGATGTCAAATCAAAAACACAATTATCAAAAATGAGCGATGTTCGGATTCTAAACTATTTCTTTAGTTCGGCGGAGGATTATGAGATTCTGTTTACCGTTTCACCCGCGGATTTGCCGAAAATTCAGAAATTACTAGAGTCCAATAAATCTATGACACCGCTTAACGTTATCGGCGAGATGACTGCGACAAAGGAACTAAAAGTAAAACACAACGGTAAATGGATTCCAATTCACGAAACTGGTTTTGAACATTTTTTATAGGAGCGATGAAAATGCACGAGATTACTTGGCATATTCCCCAGATTAGCTGTGGACACTGTATCAGCACTATTAAGAACGAGATTGCAGAAATAGGAGGAGCGGAGTTCGTTTCAGGCGATCCACTCGCAAAAACAGTTGTAATTAACTACGACACTGAAGATACGCTTGATAAGGTAAAAGCAATGCTTGTTGAAATCGGTTTCTTCCCTGTCGATTAAGTCAATCATAGTGCATAGAAGAGCTTGATAACGGGTAATATTACAACGACAGCTGTAGCTGTCGAATTACCTTACGAGGATCGAATTTGAAAACGCTCGTTGATCTGCCAAAATCGAAATACGCGCTTGTGCTGACTTGCGGTGTTTCAATTTTGTTAACCACTTTACTTGCGTCCTCTTGTAGGTATCCAACCCGTGTAGATATTCAAAATGACGACGAAAACACTACACCGACAGGCTTGAATCTATCTCTCGCGCGAAACCTACTGCTTGCGGAAGTAAACGAGTCACGCCGTGCGATGGGACTTTCTGAAGTAGAATTGGATGCAACGGCAAATCGAGCTGCACAGTCGCATGCAAACGAAATGGCACTCGACAGCTATCTGTCGCACCTTGACAAGAACGGGCGTAATCCTATCGAGCGCTACAACATTGCGGGCGGTTGGGAGCCGGCTTACGAAAACGCTTGGAGTCGTCCGGGTGTAAAATCTCTCAATCAATCGACGATCAGCCAAATGCATATGGAATGGATGAAAAGTGAAGGACATAAAGCGAATGTTCTTTCGGCAGCTCACACACATATCGGCATTGGATTCGCTTTCGACAGAACAACAGACTCGATGTACGGCGTTGAATTGTTTACATCGAGAAAGGCATATTCGGTGTCAATATCGAAACGCAATATCGAACGACTTGGCGAAGTCGAATACTTTGCGGCTTTCGACCCAACAACAATAATGTTCTCGGAGCTTTTGGTCGCACGCGCCGACTTTGTCGGCTCGCATAACGCGGATTGGTTAAACCTTAACCAGCATTATGAGCTTCCCGAAGATTACATCGCGCTGTACGTCGAATCTGGAGCGAGTAACGTGAGTCTCCCGGGAGCGATCAAACGCGCAACGCTCGATTACGACCGCCAAGCCGGGATCGTCCAAGGCAACGTGAAGATCGAACCGGGCTGGCAATCGGGTCTCTACTATCTATACACGTGGGGAACCGATGTAGGTTCCCGCGACAGAGCGCTTATCTCTATTCTCACAATTGAAGTTGGTTAGCTATTAAGCACTTGTAGAAAGCGTCTAAGTCTTCAATCACTTACGTGAAACCAGACGGTTCCGCGTCGTATTCAAACGAGTTCGTCGAAGCTGTTGTGGGTGCGTATAGCACATTGCGCACTTTCACAGTTTCATGATGTTGCCGTTTGCATTCGTGCTGACCAATGCCGAGTCGTTCAAGAGGTTCCTTTTCTCCCTAATGGATGAAATGGAGCCCATGTCGCTGTAGCTAAACCCGAAACTGCTAGCTTGCTGCCACGTCCCCGAACCGGTCAGGTTCGTGCGGTTCCCCGCCGATAAAACAACTTGCAAAAAACTCATGCGCAATGCAGTACTGTGCACTTTATTAACATACTAGTTATAATGACGTTATAAACAGTTTTATCAGCTTCTTTGGCGAGGTTTTTAAAATGAACAACCGTGCGATTAATATCGCGTTTTTGTCCTTACTTATCGCTGGTATCTTTAGCGCAGCGGTATCTTGTTCGCGCTCAATCGTCGGATCAGGCGGCATCGATGGGTCGATTTTGCCCGAAAGCGAGATAGCATCCATCGAATCGCCTGCAGTTGAGTTCGACGAAGGCGCGCAGAAGATTTCAGGAGTTCCTTCGCTCGCGGACGGGGCAAGGAACTCGCCGAATCCTGAACAGTGGCAGCCTTCCGAGCGAACGCCGTCGGTTGCCGGTGTGGATTTCGCTTCGAACAGGTTCGTTGTGATTTTCGAGAACGATCCCATACCAATAGCGACAGCGCAGTATCTTGGCAACCTCACGCTTACAGGTGGTGATGCGGATGCTGTGCGCGCAACCGACAACGCTCCGCTTGTTCAGCATGATTTCTATCGCAAAGTCAGCGCAAACCTCGCCGATAAATACGGACTGGACATTTTTACGCGCGTGTTTTACAGAGGTTTGAATTATGCTGTGTATAGAGTTTCGGTAGATGATGTTGCCCAGTTGGACGAGATAATGCTTCGAGTGCTGCGCGAGAATGTAGGGCTTGTGCGTGAGGTGCGTTACGACGTTTTTGTAAAAGCTGTAGGCGTGGTGACGGATACGGAGACAGGCAAGGAGTCTGGGGCGGGAGCGATCGACTATGGCGAAAGTGATTATTGCGAAACCCGCATCAAGGACACAGGAAATCCCGCTGGTATGAAGTATTTACCCGAATTTATAGATGCGGAAGACGTACAATCGAGCGGTCGATTAGGAAGAAAAGGACGATTTGGAGCTGTTGTCGGCAAGTTTGTTGGCGGAAAATCCCTGGATAGAAGCGTTTCCGCTGCACCGAACGCGTGTGCGCGCCGTTGACGAATGCGAAGGCGCGGATGGAGCTTGGAAAAAAACCACAGGAGCGACCGATATTGTTATTGCGGTTATCGATACAGGAGTTCGTTATACGCACGAAGATTTAAGCGGAATAGTTATAAATCCTTCGACTACACCGCCGTACAACGCCCCTGGTGTTTTGACTGATGTAGTAAACAAAGACAACGATCCTTGGGATGATCACGGGCATGGCACAATTTGCTCTGGAAGCGTCGGTGCGCGCGGCAACAACGCGAAAGGGCTGTCGGGAGTGAATCAGATTTCAACGATACTTCCGATAAAGGTTCTAAGCGGAGGCGGTTCCGGAACAGATGCACAAGTTGCCGAAGGAATGCTGCTCGCGGCTTATTTGGGTGCGAATATTCTTAGTTTATCGCTTGCCGGACCATTCCAAGATCGTACAACCCAGCTTGCGGTCGAGCAGTGCTGGAAAGACGGAGTATTGGTTGTCGTCGCTGCAAGCAATGAAAACACCGATGCGCCGGCATATCCAGCATACTATCCGGATGCTCTCGCAGTGGGAGCAACGACATTAGTTGACAACACTAATTGGCAGAATTTCAATCTTGTAGATGGAGTTTTGCCGGTAGCGACGCGCTATGATGCGCGCGCATGGTTCAGCAACTACGGCGATTGGGTAGATATCGCCGCACCGGGCGTCGAAGTTCGCACTTGTCACAACTCAAGCGACACGGCTTACATAGCTTCTGTCGCAGGAACGAGTTTAGCTTGTCCTTATGTCGCTGGATGCGCGGCGCTTTTGTGGGATTACGTTCGCGATCAAGGCGGTACTCCAACAAACGCAATGATACGCGGACTTTTACAAGGTTCGGGCACCGAACTTTCGTTATGCAATAACTCTACACCTAGAGGCTTCATAAATGATTCGAGCAACGGTTCGGTTGTGTTTTGCAACGTTAAAAATGCGATGGATTTATACGACGCGGGCGGCGGCAGCGGCGAAGCGGATATTACTTGGGACAATCCAACCGACAATTCAGCCGTAACAGGCACAGAGGAAATCCGCATTTCTGTCAGCGGAAACAGCGGCACTATCACCAAAGCGGAGTTTACGACTCCAACGCGCTACCTCGGACTGACTACTACGCTGGACGGGGAATTCTACAAGATTAACTGGGATACTACGTTTGAATTTAACAAACCGCTCGAATTGACTGCGACCGTCTGGGACGACGATGGAAATCGATACACATTAACGATCACTGTCACTCCAGATAACGAACGCGAAACGGTTGATTTTCTTGAGGATTTCACAGGAATAGCGGACAACGCTATACCTAGCGGTTGGTTTATGTACGACGGAAATAAAGGCTCAAGCAACACACAATGGGGTGCTGGTTCGGCGCAATTCTATACGGCTTCGCCGGGCATGCACTCAAGCGGAACAACAACAAACTACGCACCGTCGAGCAATGACTGGCTCTTTGCGCCGATAATTGACTTGAGCGATCAAGCCGCGGCGGAGCTGACGTTTTGGCGACGATATCAGATGGGAAGCGGCGATGAAGGTTACATACTGATTACGAACGACGATATGACCT
>CAZRQJ010000066.1:0-5842 GCA_964602075.1 uncultured Planctomycetia bacterium | reverse complement strand
CAGCACAGATTTTCAAGATTGGTCGAAGTTTACCTTCAATCTCTCGCTATTCGCGGGGCAGGAAGTCAGAGTTATGTGGGTTATGCAGGCGAATAGGTGGGGAGAAAGCAGCGGGTTATGGATTGACGACGTTGCCGTTAAAGGTGCGAGCGGAACCCCGCCGACGGTAACGATTACGTCTCCGTCGAACGGTTCACAGGCGAACAAACGTTTAACGGTGAAACTCGATGTCGAAGGCGTTGACAGGTTTCGAGTGTACGCAGTTCCGCCTGATTTCGGCGGTTATCTCACATACGATATTGAACCAACCGACACAACCGCCACTTTCTACTGGGATACGCGGCACACCTACAATGGCGGAGTACTACTGAAAGTTCTTGCATTCAGCAACGACACTGAAGATGGACTTGTCGCATCCGACTCGGTTGCGCTTTCAGTCAACACGACTCGCAATCCGAATCACTTTGACGGCTTTGAAAGCACTAATACACTTGGCGGATTCAGAGGCCCTAGTTTTGACGGCGACTGGTACGTTTGGGGCGCCGGAGCGGTTGCTGATAAATGGAGAATTTGGTCAACATCACCATTCGCAGGATTGGACTGTGCAAAATTTGGTCCCAACAACGACGGCAATTACGGAACAAATAACTCCGACCGCTTATATGGCCCAATTCACATTCCCGTTAGCGGCGGTCACCCGATACTGCGTTTCTTCCACAAACTCGATTTAGGAACTGGCGATGTTGCGAAAGTTGTTCTAGTTCGATACGCAGGTCTTATCGAAACTGAGGTTGTGCTCGGCGAATACCGCAACGACATATCGAGTTGGACTGAAGTTAAGTACGATTTGACCACATACCGCAACGATAACTTCAGAATTCTCTATTACTTTACGAGCAACAACGACGGAAGCGTCGGCACAGGCTGGTTCATAGATAATTACGAACTTGTCAACGCCAATCCTGAAATTAACAGTATTGCCGATCCGCGCGGTGCGCCTGGCAAGGTGGTGACGATCAACGGCAGCGGATTCGGTCCGCGCTCCGAACTAGGCAACGTTACATTTGCGAAATCCGGCGGCGGACGGACTGCGCCTGCGATTAACTCTTGGAACGCTTCATCTATACAAGTGGTTGTACCGAACGACGCTGTTAGCGGCGACGTTATTGTTACAGTTCTTGGCTACGAATCCGCTGGTAAGTACTTCGGAGTGACTCTGCCGCCTCCCAATTTAACCGGCATAGACGAAACGCGTTGAGTAAACGCGTGTGTAATTCAGGTTGAGTGTTTTACATTTTCCGTGACAAACATGATTTTTAACAGGAATAATGTGTTATCTACTTTATAATCTAATGCCTTAAACGAATGCTTTTATGGGTGACTGAATGCGTTTATTTACTGTAATTGCTCTTCTGACGATTTTCCTATTTGTCATTGTCATCGCTTGTGGCCGAGGTCAAAAGCAGAATTTTAACGGTTTAGAAACGAACAATTCTTCGAAAAATCCCATACCCGAAATCCCTCTTGACCCGAACGCGCCGGAGCGAAACGTATTGATCGTGCGTGCGCCAGACACTGCCGGAATGAAAGCGGGAGACGAATTCGATGTAGTAGTAGCATATAAGTTCTGCGAGGATGTTTATCAGGGCAGCGGACGGCTTCTCTACGATTCGAGTGCCGTCGAGCCAGTGCGTGCAAGCAAAGGATCGGGCATACCCAAAGACGCCGTGTTTATGTGTCGAATTCATGAAAATGACATCGTACCTTTCGCGTTTACATCTTTAGAACGCCAACGCGGCGTCGGGACTGGCGAAGGATCGTTAATAACCGTTCGATTCAGAGCTAAGAAAGAAATCATCAATGGAATTCGTTTCAGGCTTCAAAACGGCCCAGAATTTCTGCAGCTAAGGGACGACAAAGGAAAACGATTTAGTTTCGATCTCTCCTCGGAGGTAACGCCCCGATGAGAAATCCAGTTAGTTGCTGCACCTTTTACATGCCATTATTAGTAAGCATATTTACGCTGGTTGCTTTGCTCGCAACTCCGTCTATTGCTCTCCAACCTCCGCCTCCCGGTATGATTGAACAGATGAAAGCCGAAGGCACATTCGATGAAGCGCTTAAGTTTGCAGAGTCACTCGGTAACCATAAAGTTAAAGCAGCAAATCGCGGATCGATTGGCATTTCTAGCGACCCTTATACAGTTGCAGAACTGATCAACGAACATTACGGCAAAACTATCGCAGATAAAACGGCAAGTGCGCTTGGCAGCATGAGTCCGCGTGATTTCGACTGGCTTTCGCTAGACAAGAACTACGACCGCGTAGTTGATGAACGTGATATTTTGGCTCTCGGTTTCCCACAACCCAAAGTTACGGCAGCATACCCGTCTATGGGCACCGCAAAAACGTTTTGTCTGATTATAGACTTCTCCGATTACCCCGGCTATTTCAGTAATGCCGAGTTCGTTGACAAACTCTTTGGAGAAGGTTTTACAGGTTGGTTCTATCGCAGTCTCAAGTACTACTACACTCAAGCGTCCTACTCTCAACTTACAGTGGACGGCTCGGTGCTTGGCTGGTATACCGCGAAATATCCACGCACTTACTATCATCCTAACAACAACACAAGTTATCCTGAAGACACAACACGTCGCGAGCAGCTAATTTTCGAAGCGATTGATTCCGCCGACGATGCAGGCACCGACTTTTCTGAATTCGATAACGACAACGACGGATATGTCGATTATTTCCTTGTCGTTTGGTCAGGTCCGTGTGGCGCTTGGGCTTCATTTTGGTGGGGTTATCAAACTTCAATCAATCGGCTTTCCGATAGAGTTGTTGACGGCGTTAGGTTCGGCACGTATTCGTGGCAATGGGAACGCTATTACGGATTCGCCCAAAGCCCGCCTGCGCAGGATCGTTGGGATCCGCTCGTCACAATTCATGAAACAGGACATGCTCTTGGGCTGCCAGATTACTACGATTATGACAGCGGACAAGGACCAAAAGGCGGCGTTGGTCGCCTCGATATGATGGACGGTAACTGGGGCGACCATAACTGTTTCAGCAAGTATGTGTTGGGCTGGTTTACACCGACGGTAGCGTTTACTAACTTAAACAACGAACAATTAACTAAGTCGAACACTACTGGTGATGCAGTTATTTTTATGCCAGGATTTGATCCTGTCAGCCCATGGTCGGAATATTTTATGGCTCAAAACCGCAAGAAAGAAGGAGTTGACAACACAATACCAACTAGCGATTTGCTTTTATGGCATGTAGATGCCTCGATAAACAAACAAGGCTACACTATATGGGATAACTCATATACTGCACATAAATTGCTTCGCTTGATGGAAGCAGACGGTTTAGAAGAGATTGAAAACGGAGATGGACAAGCTGATACGGGTGATTTCTACAGCGCAGGCGAATCGCTGTCGCCTACTTCGTCACCCAATTCGAACAAGTACGACGGCTCGAACCCTGGAATAACCTGTAACGATATCTCCGCACCCGGCGACAACATGACTGCGGACTTCACTATGTTCACTAGCAATCCGCCGACGATTGATATAACCACTCCAACGGGCGGTACTGTAAATGGAAACGTCTCGGTGGCGATTAACGCTTCTGACGATAATGCAGTTTCTAAAGTGCAGTTGATTATCGACGGTTACCTAGTTAGAGAATGGTCGAGCGGTCCTTGGACAGGTCTATCCTACACATGGAACTCGAATGTCGATTTCAACGGCAGTCGCACAGTGATTGCTCGCGCATGGGACGCTGAAAACCACGTTGGCAGCGACTCGGTAACAGTTACGGTCAACAACAGCGGAGTAACTTTGGTAAATGACGATTTCGAAAGCGGGCTTGGGAATTGGCGCGCCGAAAGCGAACCGCTCTGGAGTCAAGGCACATATACTAATTGGGATACACGAACGAGTCCTGGAACGCCAACTCCTTTAGGGAGTGGCAACGAAGCATATATCAAACCCTCGACGGGCACAGAATGGCACATAGCTTACGATGCATTACGTAGTCAGCGTATTAACGCAACGAGTTTCACTCGGCCTGTACACGTGAAGTTCTTCTATCGCGCTGGCAATCGATATAACAATACTGGCGCACTTAAACTTTGGGCTACAACTGATAACGGCGCAACTTGGGACGAGTTGGATTCCCTGCCTCTATCAAGCAACTGGTCCACATACACAAACGTATTCAATTTAGCCGGTCAAACAGTCTATTTCAAACTGCGCTATACGGGTGAATTCAAAGAAAACGACGGTTCATTTCCGCGCAGCGCATATATTGATAACTTTTTAATCAGGCAAGCACCAAGCAACCCACCGACACTAACATGGTCAAACCCAACAAACGGCGCGACTATTTCAGGCAACGTCACTTTTTCGGTTAATCCAACGGATGACGGAACAATCGCGCAAGTTGTATTTTACTTAAATGATTCACTTCAACTCGTAGACACATCCGCGCCATGGCAATATACGCGAAACACTCTGAACGACGACAATCATCCAGCGCTGAAAGTTATGGCATACGCTATAGATAACCATGATTTAACTTCGAGCAAGGAAGAGATAACAGTAGTTCTTAAGAATCAACGCAACTTTCCTGTTAGCGACGATCTTGAGACAGATACAACCAAGTGGAGCGTTTCAAACGACGGCAGGCAGCCTCAATGGACGTATGTCAGTAACCAAGGCAATTCCGGTACTAAATCGTACGGTTGGGTCACAGGCGGAAGTTGGCAAACTCAAAATCAGGATTATCTGTGGTTTATAGGCGACGTACCGTCAAGCGGTCGTCAAACGATCGATCTTTCGACACCGGCTGTAAGTTCACCGATACTAAAGTTCTATTATAGAGGTAACTTTCCGTCGTCAGGATCAATATACGTTTACATATTCAGTACTTGGTTCGGTTACAGCCTTATGGATCAGTTCAGCACGAACCGTGCAAATTGGTATCAGTTAAGCGTACCGCTTCAGGATTACATTGGACACTCCGGTCGAATTTTATTCTATGTGACGAATCCGAGCAGTACATCGGGCGGCACAGGTATTTGGATAGACGATGTTTCTGTTGACAACAACGCGCCGTTTATCGTCAACGTCAATCCAAACCGCGGTAAAGTTGGAGATAGTATAACCATAGTAGGTTCAGCCTTTGGAAACACACGCGGCAGTGGAGAAGTGCGTTTCAACAACGGCTCTGGAGGTTATATATCCCAAACCAACGTGTCGAATTGGTCTAATACGTCGATAACCTGCAATATTCCGACAGGCGCAAAATCTCATGTGTCTGATGGCGTTTGGGTGTATCAAGGAAGTCAAGATTCTAACAAGAAACCTCTGACGGTTGTTCTTACACCTCCTAATTTCACAGGAGTGGATGAACAGCGTTAGCGTCAGGAACGCAACAATTAGGATGTTATATATGCAAGTGTTTAGTCATATCTTGGGGAGTGCAGTATGAGAAAATTGGTATGGTGTTTAGTTATTGTGATAGTAGCAGTAGCGCTCACCACGTCGTGTGGTGGTGGCGGTTCAACTGCTGTTAACACGGATAAACCCGGACAACACGGCACAGCGGTCAAACCAATTGCGCCGCCTGTTTCGACCGATTCTAACCAGGTTGTCGAAATGAACGGCATTAAAGCGATGGTTTTGCGCGATACAAGCGGATTGCCAATCGGTGTCAAGCTAACTTGGGATAGGCAGGCGGGTGCGGCAGGCGGGTACAACGTATATCGCGCTACAAGTTCGATGTCCGGTGGTTTATCCGACCCGACAAAGAAAGTTAACGTGAGCGCGATTGCA
>CAZRQJ010000065.1:0-12048 GCA_964602075.1 uncultured Planctomycetia bacterium | reverse complement strand
CAGACAGATTGACATCGGTGATTTGTCGATTTAATGATTCGTGGGGTGAAGTTTGCGGACAAGACCACTGGGGTTTATCAGGATATTCACCGCAGGGGCGCGAAGAGGACTTTAAAAACTATTCACCACCGTGACACAGGGACACAGAGGTTTTTAACCATGCAGGGTCAGTGTCTCACTGACCATCAGGATGGTATTCGGACGCATACCCTGCGTTATATATAGACATTCCTCTCTGCGCCTCCGTGTCTCTGCGTTTTTATATCTTTTTCCCGCGCGTATTTATTGCAGAAACGCCAAAATGCAGAGAAGATTCCTTAGAGTTATTGCTGCTGCTGCGATTCGCAACTGCTCAAGTCTGTGCGGATGTCACCAGCAGGTTAGTTCGGAATTGGCTGCGACACTGATATCAGTCCTAATAATAATACCAAATCGACCGATAGTCGGCGGGGTCTTCGCCGCGTGCCTGAAGCGCTAGCAGGTAGTCGTAAATCGGAACGTCCGTGTATTTGAACGGCGGCGCAAGCGTGATGCCTTTCTCCCATGGGTGGAACTCGTACACACGGCTGCCGTCCGGTTTAATCATTATGAGCCTGTGGTCCTGCCCCGCCATAAGGTCGTTCTTGCCGAGTTTAGGCACGTTGAAAACTGCCACGTCAGTTCTGTCAAGCCCCGGCAGAAGCCTCGCCTCCTCCTCGCGTTCCTGAATCAAGCGTGCGATTGGAACTATGTAGTCCGAAAGCTCACGTTTACCCTTCATGTTAAACGTGTAGTACGGGTCAATTCCGATTTTGCGAAGGTCGAGTCGAAGTTTCGCGGTTTCGAAGCGGCGCGAGTTTTCGACCGTGAAAACCTGCTGATTATAAACGCCGATGCCCGCGAGTTTTAGCCTGTTTATTGCGTCACGCGCTTCGGGCGTTATCTCGTAGCTGTGCTCGAAATGAGTCATCAACGCAATCTCGCGTACGCCCGGAATACGGTATCTGAAGAGCGTTGCGACGAAATCGTCGGTTATCCTGAATGGCAACACCACAGGCATACGGGTGCCAATTCTAATGCGGTACACGTGCTTCATTTCCGCGAGTCGGGCGAGAATAGCGTCGATTTGAGCGTCGGTCATCACAGCGGGGTCGCCGCCAGTAATCAGAACATCGCCAAGCGCTTCGTGGTTTGCTATCCAGTCGAGTGCTTCGTTGATTGCGTGTCGCGGCGCAAAAGCGTCCGCCATCAGACATTCGTCGATTTCCCAGTTGCGCTGGCAGTAAACGCAAATCTGTGCGCAGGTGTTGTAGGGTTTGACAATGGCTATCATTGGGTAACGGCGGGTCACGAGATTGATCGGCGAAGTGTCCTGCTCGCCCATAAAATCGAAGTGTAAATGTCGTTCCGCTTTCAGGTCCGCCATAGCTTCAACATAAGATGGCGGCGGTAGAACCTGTGCCCGAATAGCGTGGTCGAGCCCTATCGAGCGGTCGCGATCCATCAAGCTTAAGTAATAAGGAGTGATACCGATAGGGATTCGTGCGTCTGCGGCATGCTCTATCGCCGCTTTGCGTGCGGGTGAAATGTCGAGCAGGTCGAGCAAAGGCTTTGGAGTTCTAGTAACGTGCTTTATTTGCCATCGGTAATCCATCCAATCGTCGTCGGAACCGCTAAAATAATCAAGAATGCGCGCACGATTTGCGGCGCGGCGCTCGATAACCTCCGTGTCTAATCCGCTTTTGTATAATTTCATCCGCTCACGCATCTGCGCCGCCATTACATCCAGCACTTTCGATCTATGTATCCCTACTTCACGACCTTTCGCTTTCAGATTTGCGGGAATTCCACGTTTGACTTGTCCACCGACACAATACACATCGGAGTGTCCCTGTATCGCCTTAGACAGATGGTAAAACTCTACGAGGAAACCGGGACGCAAATCGTCCGGCAACTTGTCAATCTTTCCATGCGCTAGGTAGAACAAGCACTTGAGTGCGCTTACGCCAGTTCGCTGCTCGTTCAACGGCGTGAGAATTCGTTTGAACGTGTTTAACGCTTCGCTCTGCACCGCTTTTTCAAGTGGGTGCAGAACGTAATCTTCAAAAATTGAATACCGCTCGATCCTTTCCAAGTAAGAGTAAAGCTCATAGCGCGCCTCGCTTGAAGTGTTTGACCTAATCAGCAATCTATGCAACTCGTTATTAGCGCTCCACAACTTGTCAACGTACGGTCCGAGTGCACCATACAACTCTGACTTTTCAAGAACCAGTCCATTCGGAAGAACCCTTTCCTCAACCACACGATTTGACGCAGCATGACCGAGGTGGAGCGGTTTGTCGAAATCTTCGCTTAACATACCGACACCTCCATTAGATTTGTCATAAACTGTGTAAATACATTATACAGACAAATGGACTAATATGCTAATTTCAACATCATAGTTAGAAATGATAAGGCAGTCAGAGACGTCGAAGCTTAAACGCCAAATCAATCCTCCGAAATCACGATAACAGGTATAATCAAACCTTCATTACTTTACGGAAACACAAATGCTTACGATCGATGAACAGGTTGAGTTATTGATGCGTGGGACGAAGTTTGCGGACGAGAGCGCCGAGTATGGCGATCCCGAAGGCGATTCGCAGCTACGCAAGCTCTGTGCGGGAGAGTTAAAGCGCAAACTCGAAAAGTCAGCGCGCGAAAAGCGTCCGCTGCGCGTCTATCTAGGTGTGGATCCGACACGCCGCAGCCTGCACATCGGACATATGGTTCCAACACAGAAGCTGCGTCAGTTTCAGATGTTGGGGCATCAGGCAATTTTTCTTATCGGCGACTACACTGCCCGAATCGGCGATCCCACTGGACAAAGCAAAGAACGTGCGCAGGTGTCTGGCGCTGAAATCGATTCACATGCGGCGTTTTATACCGAGCAGGCGTTTAAGATTCTCGCACGTGTCGGCAACATGCGCGACGGCGTCGAAACGCTGCCCGTCGAAATACGCAACAACGGCGAATGGCTCGCGAAGCTGTCCTTCGAAAAACTCGTAGCGCTTGCAGCAATGTTCTCGCTCAAGCGCATTACAAACCGGCGCGATTTCCAGATTCGGATGGATGCGGGAGAGGACGTGCGATTTCACGAAACGCTGTATGCGCTGATGCAGGGTTACGATGCGTACATGCTCAAGTGCGACGTGCAGATTGGTGCATACGATCAGCACCTTAATTTGCTCGCAGGCAGGACGATTCAGGAGCATTACGGGGTTGCACCGCACACGATGCTGACGATGCCGCTTTTGGCTGGCACTGACGGACGCAAGATGAGCAAAAGTTGGGGCAACACGATAGACTTGCTCGACACGCCGGAGGATATGTACGGCAAGTGTATGCGCACGTCGGACGATCTGCTTCCGCAATACATTGAGCTTGCGACGAACTTGTTATCCGCGGAGAAGGATGCGCTTGCGGCGAGGCTTACTGCTGGCGAGAATCCGATGGAGATTAAGAAAGCGGTTGCGCATAACGTTACGGCGCAATATAACGGACTGGAAGCAGCGGATGCGGCTGCGGAGCACTTCAGACGCACGGTGCAGGAGAAGGCGGCGGACGTGGACACACCGGATGTGTTTGTCGGCGCGGAATATATTGGCGGAGATAAAACGTTGTTTGACTTTATAGTGGAAAACAAGCTCTATGAAGGAAGCAACCGTGATTTACGTCGATTGTTCGAGCAAGGCGGCGTGAAGGTGAACGACACTACTGCGACCGACGCGAAGGCGAAAATTGACTTCGCACTCCCCGCGACGCTGCGCATCGGGAAACGATGCTATGCAAGGCTGGTCGGGTAGAAGTGAAAAATATTGAAGAAGCAAAAACTGAAAAGAACCAGGTCGAAAAAAAACCCCGGCGACATCACGACTAACCGCGAGGGGCCGCTCCGGGGACACGTATAGATTATAACTGTGGAGATTCGAAATGTCAACAAATGAATTAAAAGAGATTGAGGCTGTTGTAAGAAAGAACATCTCTGTTGAGCGGTTTGAATCATACGCCAAGCACGGGAAAGGTGATACAACCATTGGCATCGCCTTTTATCTATGGAACATCGCCTTATGCGAAGCTCTTTATCCTTCTTTAAACACTGTTGAAGTTGCCTTAAGGAATCAGATACACTACGTACTCACTGGAAAATTCGGAAACGAGGAATGGTATGATTTGGATGGATTTCTACACGAGAATGAAATTGACAAGGTCAAAGAATCAAGAGACAAGCTAAGAAAACGCAACAAGTTGTTAAAACCGGGCAGAATAATCGCTGAGATGAATTTCGGATTCTGGACATCTTTGTTCGGTAATCATTATGAGAAGTTTTGGTACAAACCTATTAGATTAGTGTTTCCGAATAAAAAAAACGTTTCTATTAAATCAGTAAGACAGCGGCTTCACTTCATTAAAAATCTCCGTAACCGTGTTTATCATTATGAGTGCATTCTGAAACACAGCGATTTGCCAATTCTCAATCAAAATGTACATGAAGTTATCCAATGGATAAATCCTAACTTGCTTGTTTTAATAGATCCAATAGATCGTTATGACTTAGTTTACAAATCAAAAAAAGAACACTTTCTTAAGGGTATTTCCGGGCTGAAACAAATGAGCGAGTGAAATGTCTATATGTTCACTACTATTTACGTATTCGGTTAGGGCTCTCCCCGCGACGCTGCGTATCGGGAAGCGCGGGTATGCGCGGTTGGTTCAATGATACAGATATCAACATTTCAATTATCAAAAGCATAACGATATTTGACGTCGACTTCAGGTAGATAGATTTTTGACTCTAAGCAGGCGGGTTTAATGGTCTTTCGATATTTGCTTAGGTTTTTTTGGCAGTCTACGCGTTTTTACTTTTGAATTTCCGCATTTCTGCCGCGCAAGATGTAACTATGGATGGTGAAAATATGGGTGATTCCACGACAGACAAATCAATGATGATGACTCCCCCCGAAGGCTACGACGGGCATCATATCTGCTGGATGGAAATTGGCTTCAAAGATCAACCGGCAACCGTCGAGTTTTACGAGGAACTTTTCGGATGGAAATTCATTCCTTACGAAAGCATGGAAAACTATGTATTTTTCCAGTCGACTTCGGGCGTGATGGGCGGCTTCAACGGAAACGGTTTCGGTCAGATGCAGAACGTCATCTTCTACTTATACGTTCCGGACATTGACTCGGCGCTTGCTGAAATCGAAACAGCGGGTGGAAAAACTCTAGTACCGAAAACTCCAGTTGATACATTTGGAAACATCGCTCTCTTTACCGACCCGTCTGGCGTGACAGTCGGGCTATCCGACATTTTTATGGGACTGGAAACAAGCCCGAATCCGTTTGGCGAAGGCGATAAGCCCGCGGTGAATACCATCTGCTCTTTTGAGATTTATGGTGGAGATTTTGCGAAAACGCGTGAGTTTTATTCTAAACTCTTTGGCTGGACTGTTGCCGAAGATTCTGTGCCATCAGAATATATGCACTTTGCTTCGGGTGGGGGAGCGGATGGCGTGTTTCAATCGCATACGCCCGATGCTCCTGTCGTCGCCTACGTTTGGGTGGATGACGTTGCAGCGACACTTGCCAAAGTGAAGGAACTCGATGGCGCGACATTGAGCGAAGCGACACCCACACCGATGGGAGTTTTCGGGTACTTCACTGATCCATCAGGTGTCTGGATTGGACTTATCGGAACGAAGTAAACCGCTCGCGCTTGTGCTTCAACAAGAGAAATCTTGTGTTCGTCCGTGCATTGATATTCAAAACGAGCTATTACCGGTTCACGGCACTTAGGGCGCGTTCGGGGTAGCGCGTTCCCGCGGTGATTCCTGCAGGTGCGATTTCATCGATTACTGCCAGTTCGTCAGGAGAAAGCCTAATCTCCATTGCCGCAACGTTCTCTTCGAGCCGGTGACGCTTCGTAGTTCCCGGTATCGGTACGATGTGCGCGGCGCGGTTTAGAAGCCATGCAAGCGCGAGCTGTGCGGCGGTCATACCTTTCGACGCGGCAATTTCCTCAAACTGCGCAACAAGTGCGCGATTTTGCGCGAAATTCTCGCCTTGAAAGCGCGGATGCATACGTCGCGAATCGTTTTCCGCAAGGTCGTCCTCGGTCTTAAATGCGCCTGTGAGCATCCCACGTCCCAGCGGGCTGTACGCCACGAAACAGATGCCAAGTTCGCTGCACAGGTCGAGATGCCCTCCCGCTTCCGGGTCGCGTGTCCATAGGCTGTATTCCGTCTGAAGCGCAGCTATGGGATGAACCGCCTGCGCCCGCCTGATTGTTGCCGGTGCAGCCTCGCTCAAGCCGAGATATCTAATCTTGCCCGCCTGTTTAAGTTCCGCCATCGCCCCGACGGTTTCCTCGATTGGCGTTTCGGGATCGACACGGTGCTGGTAGTATAGGTCTATCGTTTCCACGTCGAGATGTTTCAGGCTTGTTTCGCAGGCTTTCTTCAGGTAGTCGGGCTTGCCGCAAACGCCTTTCCAGTTGCCCTCTGCATCACGCACGTTGCCGAACTTAGTCGCAAGAAACACCTCGCCCCGCCTGTCAGCGATCGCGCGCCCGATGAGTTCCTCGTTGCGTCCGCAACCGTAAACATCCGCCGTGTCGAGAAAGCTCAAGCCGAGATCAAGCGCACGGTGAATCGTGGCGACGCTTTCGATGTCATCCCGCCCCGCATAGAAATCGCTCATTCCCATGCAGCCGAGTCCCAGAGTCGATACTTTTTCTCCAGTGTAACCAAGTGTGCGATATTGCATAATTCCCTCCAAAACCGGCCGTTAAAATTGTCAAAAATCGTGAGCGTCCGCCCACACAGTTATTTTATCGCTAAATCAACCTGTATCCTACCCTTCACCAAGCAGTCCCACGACCACGCCCGACGGATCGACGAAGTAGCCGAAAGTTATTCCCATGTGTTCGGGCGTGAACGGGTCCATATAACGTGTGCCGCCCGCAGCTTCCACCTTCTCTATGGTCGCGGCGACATTATCCACCCAGATGTATGCGAGCACTGGGATACCTTCCGTTTCGGGGACAAAAACTCCCTGCGTGCCCATGCCTGTGTTGAATACGAGATGGTTCGGGTCGTCGGGATTGACAGGCGCACTCCAACCGAACACATTCGTGAAGAACTCGCCCGTTTTCGCAAGGTCTCTACCGTAGATTTCGAAGAAACACAGCGAGTTGGCAACCGGTTTCCCGCCTTCACCGAACGGGTATGGTGTATTTTCCGGAGGATAGTACATATCTGCGAGCGCCCACATCGTTCCATTCGGGTCGGAGAAAAACGCTATCTTACCTTCCTCGCCTATCTGCATTATATCCATAAACTGCTCGCCGCCTGCCGATTTGATTTCTTTTAGCGCTTCTTCGATGTCGGGCACGTATATGTAAATAACCGTTCCCTGCGCCTCTTCGGGAATTTCGCTGATGAAACCACCCATAATTCCCGCAGACGCTTCGAAGAACCTGTAATTGGGATTCTGTTCCATCGGCATCGTCTTCCAACCGAATACTTTGTTGTAGAATTTTTCAGATTCCGCGAGTTTGTTTGCCCTGAACTCAATCCAGCTTATGAAGTGCGGTACATCGGCGGGTGTATCACTTTGAGCTTCCGCGCATTCTCCAGCCGTTTGAACATCACCATGAGTTTTTATAGCAGTAGTTTCTTCTGCAAATGCTGAAGTTGAGAAAATGAAAAATATTATCGAAATCAATAAAGTAATAGACATTCTACGATGCATGAAATACTCCTTAAAGAAAAACAATTACCACAGGTATTATAGGTTCATTCTTCAATTTGTTTACTAACAAATCGAGAAAGTCCTGTGAACCGGTGAATTAATTCAAAAATTCTAACAACCAGTCAGCCTACGTGATAGGATAAATTTCACTATTTTTTTTGAGGTTCACATGCACCCATGGCACGATGTTGAAATCGGCTCGAAAGCTCCGTCGGAGTTTCAAGCGGTTATTGAAATTTCCAAAGGCGAAAAAGTCAAGTACGAACTCGACAAAGAGACGGGTATGCTTCGCGTCGACCGTGTGCTTTATTCGTCAATGTTCTATCCGTCAAACTACGGATTTATCCCGCAGACATTGGGTGACGACGGTGATCCGCTCGACGTGCTCGTACTCATGCAGGAACCGGTTTATTCGCTGTCGATCCTTCGTGCGAAACCTATCGGAATGATGACGATGCTCGACAATGGCGAGAATGACGAGAAAATTATAGCAGTGCATCTCGACGATCCCGAGTATCGCACATACGGTCATATCAACCAGCTTGCCGCTCACAGGCTGGACGAACTTCGCAGTTTCTTCGAGGATTATAAGAAACTTGAAAAGAAGGAAGTGCTCGTTCACGACTTTTTCGGTCCGATTGAGGCGGCGCAAGTTATTGTTAAGTCGATTGGCGCGTACATAACGAAGTTTGGGAAGTGATTGCTTAATATACTTTTTTTGCCTTGATTCTTAGAATTGCTTGATGCTATTTGATATAATACTCATGCTTACTAAACCGCCTGTATTGTTAATACGGAGGCAGGATGTCCGAAACAAGTTGTAAGAGAAGTTTGCCGGGTATTGCGCTGTTTGGTATCGCGTTCGGTGCAGGTATCCTTGGCGGCGCAGCATTGGTAATCATTCTTCTAGAAGCACGTGAGTGTATACTCCGCTCTGCATCGGCGCGTAGGCGCGGACTTCCAGAGTTAATGTTGGATGTCGCAAGCGATTTCACAATATTGTCTGCCGATATCGTCAATGAAGTCAACACCGCGAAACATTCTAGCATTTCGGATAAGCGAACCGTTCAGGGACTGAAGACGCGCATCCGTCATGGCGGTAGTCTCGACGATGCAGAAGATACAAGGGAAATGAACGCACTTTATGATGCAATAAATCCTGACGACGACTAAACGAGCAACGCGCGTTTTTCTCTATCTCGTTAGCGTGCTCGTTGCTAGCAATGTGTTCGGCGATATCATAAGCGATCTGTGTGCCCAGATTGTCGGCGGACTCGGTTTTGTCGCAAGCGGTAATATATGCGACAAGGTTGGGATTTTTGAGCCGACGCATGGTAGCACACCAAAATATGCCGGTCAGTACAAAGTCAATCCGATGGCTATGATTCTTACTGCCAAACTGATGCTCGATTGGCTTGGCGAAAAGAAGATGGCGAATGTTCTGTAAGAAGCTATCGGTAAAGTCATCGAGGAAGGGCGTGTTCGAACGTACGATATGGGAGGCGAAAGCTCGACGCTCGATATAGCGCACGAGGTTGCTGATCACGTCAAAGCAAGTATGCAATAGCTGGATTACTAGGTTGTCTTTTCGCTTTAGTCTAACTCAAAAAAAATCGAGATTAGTTCGCGGTTTTATGTAAACTCATACTTAATCAGTATAATCTCCATCTGCTTTCATCGGCTGTAAGGCGGTGCAGGCAGCAGCTTGTATATGAAACTAACTAGTTTCGAGGCACTATGTCAGTGATTCAAATTAAATCTATATCAACTCTGAAAACTACTGCAGAGAAATACCGCGTTCTATTGTGGACGAAAACGGCTACATTTTCGACTGTAACGATGTCTTGTTGGAGTTAATCGAGCGCAATCGCGAAGATGTTATCGGTATTCATATGAATGATCTCTATCTGCCCAAATACAAAGAGATTTGCAAAGATAAGTTCGATGAACTGAAAGAAAAGGGGATATCGGAGTGTGAGGTCGAACTTCAAACTCTCAATGGCGACGGCGTCTTTGTGTTGCGGAAGGCTCGCGCAATATACGACGACGCTAACAACTTTATCTGTGCAGTGATTTTCTCTCGCGATATTCGAGAGAGAATCCAAAGTCATCTTTTACTTCAAGAAAGCGAAGAAAGGTTTAGGATGCTGATAGAGGAATCGCCGGAGCCTATAATTGTTCACTCGGACTATAAGATCAAGTTCGCCAACGAAGCGGCAGCTAATCTTGTCGGCGCAGACTCAATCGATCCTCTGATTGACATGCCGGTGTTGGATATGATATCAAGCGACTATACCGAAACATCCTTAAATCGAATCCGTACGATGTACGAAGAACACAAACCAGTTCCGAGAACCGAAATTGGGTTTAGAAAATTCAATGGAGATCCAATACTTGCTGAAATAACCGCTGCTCCTATTACTTACAATGGGCAGCCCGGCGCCATGGTTTACATTCACGATATGTCGGTGCGCATTCGGCAGGAAATGATTCTTAAAGCGCGGCTGCATCTAAGTGAATTTTCGGTCACGCACAGTCTTGACGAACTGCTTCAAGAGGCGATTGATCAAGCGGAGCTTCTTACAAGCAGTAAAATCGGTTTTTTTCATTTTGTAGATGAAGCAAGTAAAACTCTCACGCTTCATGCTTGGTCAAAGAACACTATCGCTGTTTTCTGCAATGTTGATGTTGGTCATAAAGAATACTCATTTGAAACCGCTGGTGTTTGGATAGATTGTCTAAAAACTAGAGAGCCTGTAATACACAATGATTATGAAAATCTACCTAACAAAAAAGGTTATCCAGAAGGGCACGCAAAGTTGATACGTGAACTGACGATACCCATTTTCCACAAAGACAAAATAGTAGCTATTTTTGCTGTTGGCAACAAAGAAAGCGAATACAATACCGACGACGTTAAAGCGGTGTCAACACTAGGTAATATGATTTGGGACATTATTGAGCGCAAACTGGCTGAAGACGCTCTTAAGTTTAGTGAAAACTTCAATCGCACAATTATTGACACTTCTCCTTTCGGGATTTCCGTCCGAGACAAGAAAGGTAAGCTCCTGCGTTGCAACGACGCATGGAGAAAAATCTGGGGCTTGAGCGACGACGAGAAAATGTTAATGTTAAGAACGTCTCCGGAGAGCGTGGATGTTGAATCGGAACTAACTTATTCAAGCGAAATGCGCCACGAAGTTAACGCACTTTATTCGAGTGGCGGCAGTTTTTATATTCCCGAAATTAACGTAGAAAGCGAGAGGGAAGTTAGTGCGGATTGGATTTCACAGTTTTTCTACTCGATTTTGAACGAGCGCGATGAAGTAGAAACGGTTGTGACACTGACCCAAGACATAACAGAACAAAAAAGAAATGCAGACAGTTTGAGGTTGAGCGAAGAGAAGTATCGTCGCTTTTTTGAGAACGATCTTACGGGCGATTTTGTTGAAACTTTTGACGGTACACTGACAAAATGTAACGCTGAATTTATTAGCATATTCGGTTTTGAATCAATAGAAGACGCTATCGGCAAGAAAACAGCAAGTTTATATAAAAATCCCGACGAAAGAGACGCGGTCGTTGAGCGCTTGCAGAAAGCGGGGAATGTAAAGCGGTGTGAAATTGAAATGAAACGACAAGACGGTGAGCCGATTACAGTAATAACGAACAAAACTGCCCATTTTGATGAGAACGGAGAAATTGTGGAAATATTCGGTTACTTCTTCGATATAACCCAACAGAGGATTTTGGAAGAGCAACTTAGACAGTCGCAGAAGCTCGAAGCTGTTGGGAGACTTGCGGGAGGCATTGCACACGATTTCAACAATATCTTAACGGGAATACTGGGTTATTCTGAATTAATCGAAGGTAGTGTTCGCAACTTTCCAGAGGTTTTAAGCGATTTGAGGGAAATCAAGAAAGCTGCAACGCGAGCGGCGGAGCTCACGAGCAGACTTCTTGCCTTCAGTCGGCGGCAGTTGATTGCGCCTGTGAATTGCGACCTTAACAAATTGATTTTTGGAGCAGTTGGTTTGCTACAGCGTGTTATCGGAGAGCATATTGATCTCAAACTCGATTTATCTACTGATTTGCACACGGTGTGTGTGGATCCGGGGCAGCTTGAGCAAGTTATAATGAACCTAGCGGTTAACAGCCGTGACGCTATGCCCGATGGCGGCAGGCTAATTATATCGACGGCAAGAGAAGTTGTTACCGAAGATCTCCGGGTAGCATATCCGTGGGTCGTTCCCGGCGAATACGTGTGCATGC
>CAZRQJ010000064.1:11434-12076 GCA_964602075.1 uncultured Planctomycetia bacterium | reverse complement strand
TCAAAACGAAAGATCAATAGCCGACGGTAAACCGTATCGGCTAAAAATTAAGAGTTAATTGTTAAACACTTACGAAAAACTGTCAAGAGTTCAACGCTTCAGGCTCAACTTCCCGATCTTTCTTCTTCGACAACGCAATCGAAACCGCTATGCCAACCAATAAAAGAATGACCAAAAGGATGAGCCACCAGTACAGAAGAACTATTTTTATCACCGAAACGATTACTAAAGAGATAATCAAACTAATAAAAAACACGACTCCGCGTATCATGCCACCGACAAACGGCACAAGCTTTGTAAGAAGCAAAATCGGGCCCAAAAGGAGGTTGAACGAGAATGTGAACAAAAGAACGGCGATTATGAAAAATCCCGTATTTTGCGCTTTCTCTTCGGATTTCATTGCAGCTATTATTTCATCTTTGTTCTTTGTTGTAACCCAGAACTGATCACCACCGCTTATTGTGTCTGCGCTGACATTACCAACAACGGTAAGCTGCGTTGGCAGTTCTTTATACTCCAACACTTCACGCTCATCGTTTCCGACTTTATTTTTTCCGAGACTCTTTTCTGACGACTGCGATTGAAGGTCAATACGCGCCGACTGCGATGGTTTAACCGTAATCGGTCCAAGTTTGAAACTCG
>CAZRQJ010000064.1:1985-11424 GCA_964602075.1 uncultured Planctomycetia bacterium | reverse complement strand
CCAATCCCAGACCTCTTTCTGCTCTTCTACCGTGATTTCTTTATCTACGCCGTTTTCGGTTACAGTTTCCGTATGGGTTTCAGTCACTATTTCTTTGCAGTATTCCTGCTTTTCCCAGTTGTAGTAAAGAACAGTTTTATCCAAACTAGGCGGTTTGATTTTGTCGATGAGTTCCGCATTCCCGTTTACAATATACATTCCAGATTTGCCTGCCGCATCTGACGCGGAGATCGCTTCGTACTTCGCTGCATCCTTACTATGCGCTTTCGCTTGACACATACTCACACCTATTGCAACGAAAAATAGTACGATTCCAAGTCCAATCCCCTGAAACGCTCCGAAAATCTCCTTTTTAGTGCCGCGAAATCCGCGCGCAATAGGATTAGCGCTGCCAAGAACGCGTTCACTCACGATTCGCTCGCTGATAACACGTTCAACTCGTTCTTTCTTGCTCATAACTCACCCCGGTGGTTGGTTTAAGAGAGGGTTGATTTTACAACAAATGTCATAATATCAAGTTAAACGAAAGCCACTTAGATTATGAAACACCATCTTACTCCCCAGCTATCATCTCTATCCAGCGGCTCGATTTGTCGTCGATTTCGGTTAGTTCCTTTATGGTTGGCGCTTCCATATAAACACGAACGACGGGTTCTGTGCCGCTCGGACGGATGGCAATCGAACGGTTTCCTTTCATAACAAATTTCGCGCCGTCGATGGTCACGGTAGTTTTTACCGGAATCCCCCATATCTCGCCGCCGCGTTCCTTGTAATGCTCTGCAAGCGTCATCGCCTGCTCCATAACCGCGCTCTTGCCTTCGTCGGTCAGATGCAGATCGTGACGGCGCGTGATATTCGTTCCGTACTCTTCGAATAGTATATCGAGCGCAGCGCTAAGGTCGCCACCCGCCATAACCGCCGCGGCTTCGCAGGCAAGAAGGTTCGCCAGAATACCGTCTTTTTCGGGTACGTGGCCCGCCATACTGAACCCGCCTGACTCCTCGCCACCGCACAGCGCACCGCGCCGCAATTCGTCGCCGACATATTTGAAGCCGACTTTCGTTTCGATAAGTTCTCTGTTGTGCTCTGCTGCTATACGGTCGAGCAACGACGAAGTAACTACTGTACGGACAAGGTCGCCCGAAAGTCCGCGCGTCACTATCAGGTAATGTGCGATAATTGGTATCAACTGATTGGCGGTGAAATACTCACCTTCCCTATCGAACGCGGCAAACCTATCGCTGTCACCGTCAGTCGCCAGCCCCGCGTGAAAACCGCCATCACGAACGACCTTGCTCATAGGCGCAAGAATCACTTCGTTCGGATCTGGCATACTTCCGCCGAAAAGCACATCGCGATGTCCGTTGATGGTCTCGATTTTAACGCCCCTGTCTAACAAATATGTATCGAGCCAGCCGAATCCCGTACCCCAGAGTGCGTTGTAAACAAGCTTCATGCCTGCATCGCGTATAGCGTCAGAACTGACAAGTCTGTCGAGCTGCTTAAAGTACTCCTCCTTGATATTGAACAGATTATCGGTCCGCGATGTGTCTATCTCCGCAGAAAATTTCTCTGTAGTAAGCGCTTTTATATTCGCTGTAATAGCGTCTGTCGTTATAGGCATAGCAGGTCCGGCAAAATCGGGAATGAACTTGAAGCCGTTGTAGTAATACGGGTTATGGCTTGCCGTAAACTGAATCGCTCCAGCCGCACCTAGATGTTTCACAGCAAACGCAACCGCAGGTGTCGGTAGTGGCGACTCGGCAACTATCGCTTTCATACCCTTCGATTCAAGATAGTTCGCGGTCGCATGAGCGAAATCGTCTGCGAGAAAGCGCATGTCGTACCCAATAAGTAGCGGACGCGTTTCTATTGAGTTGCTGTTCAAATACATGCGAACCGATTCTGCAACGAGCATCACATTCTCGAATGTGAAGTCGTCGGCTGTAATACCGCGCCAACCGTCTGTGCCGAATTTGATTTCTTTCACTTTTGTTCCCTCATAACGACGAGAAAGTTATGCAAGTGTGTATTACGCTACACACATTAGCCTATGCTTCATTAAGAACGCTCCATTTTAGCGCACGTGTTCTATAATCGGATTGTGTATCAACTTTTGACACGAAAGAGATTATCAAAACCGCTGTTTATCGCGATTACCGCCATCGTTGCATTCTTGGCGGTACAGATCCTCTGGCTATTTGGAGTGTTCGGCCTTGTCGAAAACACATTGCGGGATATCAGGTTCAGAAATCGCGGCCAAGAGCTTCCTCCAGCCAATATCGTTCTCGTAGATTTCCCCAACTGGCGTTCCGACAAGCGTAAAGAAGTCGCTGAAGTTGTAAGAGCGCTCGGTCAAGGAGGCGCAAAGGGAATAATCCTCGACATCTTACTCGATCAGTCGTGGGATGCAGAAGGCGATATTGCTCTATCGGAAGCGATTCGTGACACGCCCGGTGTCATACTTGCTATGCAGATTGAGCCAAAAAGCGAAAGCACAATAACCGTTTCGGAACCACTTGATAAATTTAAACTCTTCGCATGGGGAGTTGGATTTGTCAACTTGATAACCGATCCAGACGACCGCATAGTTCGTGAAGCGTTGTTGATTGCAGAAGGCTCGCAAGAATACCCATCAATTATGTGTCTTGCCATGGCACGCTATATAGGTGTCGAATCGTCATCCAATGTTCACGGCGCATGGAACGGCGTAAAAATCGGCAATAATCTAGTAAAAACAACACCTCGAAATACAATGATAATCAACTACTTCGGGGGAAGCGACGTTTACAATCCGGAAACTGGTTCAAGTCGAGTCTATACCGACGACCTAGTCCGAAATCTGGCAGAACTTGGAATGCTTACGCCCGACGTATCGCCCTTCAAAGATAAAATCGTTATAGTGGGCTCGACATCTCCACACACAAAGGATATGCACCGCATACCGTTCGACGCGTTTGTCAGCGAAAGCGCTCGCACCCCTGGTATGATAGTCCAAGCGAATATTCTCGGCAATCTATTATCGCCGCAGAGATATATTCCCGACTACCGCTATCTACAAAGTTTGTTCGCGATTATCATAGCTTTATTGATTTCTACACTTTTCGTGCTAATTAGCTCACGTTTTCCAGTCTGGGTGTCGTCGATTATCGCCGTTGGAATCGTTATCGTGGGAGTATTGATTCAGTTTTACTCGTTCCCTGCCGCTGCGCTGTCGCTTCTTCCCTCGATAGCGACGGTTCCGATTTGCTACATGGGTGGGATTTATTATCACGCGCTCGAAGCTAAAAGCGGCAAAGATATGATGCGCGACCTGTTCGGTTACTACCTGTCTCATGATTTAGCTGGTGCAATCCTTGAAGATCCTACACTCATTCGCATGGGTGGTTATGAAGCACGCTGTACGTTTCTGATTTGCGATATAGACCGTTTCTCGACGCTCTCGGAAAGTCTCGATCCGACTGGACTCGTTGAATTTCTAAACATATTTTTCAGCGAGATGCATACGGCTGTAAAAGCCTACAAAGGCTGGCTAAACAAATATCTTGGCGACGGTCTGCTCGTGGTTTACGGTGCACCTATCGAAGACGTGCAGCACGCGGATAACGCTGTCGCAACAGCGATAGATATGCGTAATCGAATGTCACGTTTGAAAGAACTAATTGCCGAACGGTTCGGCATTAAAGATTTCAGCGCCACCATCGGCATTCACACCGGCGAAGCATGCATAGGCAATATCGGCTCACCCGACCGTATGGAATACACGGTTATCGGCGACGCCGTCAATGTCTGCCAGCGGATAATGGCTAAGGCAAAGGAAGAAGGGGTTGAAGTAATTCTGTCGCAGGAAGTAAAGGACAGCTTGCACTACGAGCCGCGCTGCGACGAAATCGGCACGTTCCCCGTTAAAGGTCGCACCCAGCCTGTCGTTATGTATAAGCTGAATTGAAGTAAATTGTAGAGTGTTCCCCACAAAATATTACCGATATGGGTATAATTAAGCGTGTGCTTATGTATGCTGGAGAGCGCTATGTTTACGTTCAGGCTTTCGTTTGCCGTCGCGGCGTTTGTGTTATTGTCCACTTTTCCTGCAACACCTGCGGACGATCCGCTGGCGTTTCTGATCGGTTTCACAGGCACGGTCAAAGTAGCGGGTCAATCGCCGGAACTCGGGATGGCGATTTATTCGAGCGAAGAAGTGTTTGTCGCAAAAAGTTCGTCGGCGAGTATACTTCTTAAAGACGACAACCTCTATAAAATCGGCGCGAATTCGACGGTAAAAGTAAGAACCGATCTGATTTCCGGTGACATTAAGAAACTTCCGAAAAAAGATGGCACATGGGCGATTCTCTACAAGAAGTTCCAGGACCGTGTTAAAGCGCAGAGCGATATAAGCCAATACGGCGCAGTACGCTCGGAAGGCTTCACACCCGATATTAAGTTAATGTCGAAAGCCGAAGCAAAAAAGCTTGTTGCAGCAAAGCGCACCGAACTTGGACTTCAAGACGATACTGCTGAATACTACCTTATCGGCGGGTCGATCTGGGAATACCATAACTACTACAAAGAAGCTTTCGGAGAATATCAGAAAGGCTTGAACAGCTTCCCGACGTCGAAGGAGTTGACTCTCGCGCGTGCGATTGTCAAAGCGAAGATGAGTTGATTTCTCGAATAATCTTCTCTAGGTATCAACTGATTCGCATAAGTTACCCTAATCTTGTGTCAATGTCTTAGTTAAATACTGTAAGCGTTGTCTGGAGTAATCCTTTGGATTTCATGTACGATTGGCGTTATCTATGGATGGGGTTCGGCTTTTTACTGTCAACCTTTCTAGTTTTGCGCGTCGTCGATTCCAATATGAGAATTTCCCAGCTGATATCGGATTACTACGCGGTAAAATCTATAATAGTAAAAAGCATTATCATAGTTAACTCCCTTACACTTATTGCGAATGCAACAATATGGGGATTCCTATTACTGGGTTGGGGAGTGTTATCGGCTTTCGGTTTAAATCTCATTTGCGAGTACATACTTGTTCGGTATCTCATAACAAAAGACCCGAAGCTATTTGAACAAGTCAAAGATTCGCTCTTTAACTCCGTCGAATCCGAGAAATGACACCATCTCGCTCGCGCTTGCACGCGCAATCTTTCAAACAACAGTTAATTCAGAGTTCGAGAAACTCCACCTGTTGATCGCGCTCTTTCTTGCCGCGCATAATGTAGTCGAAACGCAACGGATACGATGGATCGAGTACCATCTCGTTATCGCCCTTGTAATCATCCCATGGATTTGGTTTGTGGATTTCTTTAAATCGGGCATCGTATAATTCGTGAAGATGACTGGGAAGATATTCCTTCGAAATGCTTTTAATAACATCAAGTTCATCGAGCGTGTATTCACCGATGCGATAAAGCTGGGCTAACCGCCAGCGCGCACGAGTGAGCAGCAAAGGGCTGCGACCGTGAACAAACTGAAGCGCAGCTCGATATTCGCTTATTGCTCTTTCGAGGCTGTATTTGTGAAGCATCGCTTCCGCTCGAAGCATCGTGATGCCTATGTCTAGCGAATCGGTATTCTTATAAGTTCGCGTCGCTAGAAGCGCCCAAGCGTCTATCGAATGTCCCATCTGTAAATGCAGCAACGCAGCAATATAGAGCATTTCGTCTATCATGCTGTACTCGTTGGCTGCAGTTTCGAGCAACAGTCCAGCCTCGCGTAACTGACCGAGTTCGCGATGAGCGCTTATAGCGAGAAAGTACATACCGAGACGGTTTGGATAAAATGGAACTGCTAGGTCGTAATCTAAACGCACCAATATTCGCAGTGACGGCGTCCATGCTTTGAAATAACGCCCCATTGGATAACCGACATTAACCTCAAGTCCAGGCAGAATCGTTTCAAGTGCTTTTTGCGTTCTCCCGCTTAGGTAGTGACTTAATGTCGCCAGCACACGCGCGTCGTTGTGCGCAGGGTTCGCTTCAATTGTTTCAGACATAGCGCGAGCGACAAGCGCCCACTTCCCTTCGACGAAATTTTCTAACGCGTCATAAATCTCACGCTCATGCTTGAGCATAAGAAACCGTGCTTGACGTGATATTTGGCGAACCGCTATATCGTTCGATATATAACCGTGCGCTTCTACGGGCAGTTCATAAAGCCCCGGTTTATCCCGATAGTAATCAGCATAATAATCGAGCGATTTAGGCTTGTCCATACAGTCATAGCGTCAATGGTTAAAAAAACTATGCGACGGCTGTCACCGCTTACATCATAACAGCACATTGCTTTGTTAACAACGCTTGATCGAATCGTTTATCCCGATTGACATCTAGACTTCTAAACCGCCAAGTCTTATCTCAAGGGGGGTAATCTCTTCGGTATTCGTTCGACTGGACGCAAAGCGCGCACGCGAACGCGCCCATAACCGCAATTGGTCAATGTTCTCCTTCATAGTACGTGACAGAGGTACGGTTTCCGCTATAGCTTTGACAATATGCTCATCTTTCAACTCGGTTCCTCCATCGAAAGCGTCGAAAAGCGCACTAATAACCGCTTGCTCGATTTCCGCTCCCGAAAATCCAACGCTGATTCGAGCAAGTTCAGGAAGATTAAACAGTGACGGTTCGCGTTTGCGCCTTTTTAAATGAATCCTGAAAATATCCGTTCTTTCAGCAGCATCAGGCAAGTCAACAAAGAATATCTCGTCGAAACGTCCTTTGCGCATCATTTCCGGCGGTAACTGCGTTATATCGTTTGCAGTAGCAATTATAAATACCGGTGCCGTTTTTTCCTGCATCCAAGTTATAAGCGTGCCGAACACTCTGCTAGTTGTGCCTGCATCGCTGAACGTGCTCGACTGAACGCCTGCAAGTCCCTTCTCGATTTCATCGATCCACAGTATGCACGGCGCAACGGCTTCTGCGCTTTGAATCGCCCTGCGTGCGTTTTCTTCGCTGGAACCCACTACACCGCTAAACAGCTTCCCAACATCTAGTCGAAGCAACGGGATTTGCCATAGTCCGCTGACCGCTTTAGCTGTCAGCGATTTGCCGCATCCTTGCACACCAACCAAAAGCGCACCTTTCGGCGCAGGCAATCCAAACGCTCGCGCTTCGTCACTTAGTGCGCGGCCTCGCTTATTGAGCCAATCTTTGAGTAAATCCAATCCGCCTATTTCTGTAATTTCCGCACGTGTTCGATAGTACTCAAGGTAACCGGCTTTGCGAACAATCTGTTCCTTCTCGGATAGTATGAACCCAACATCCGCCGCCGAGAGTCCCGCATCGTAAACAATCGCTTTCGCAAACGCTTGCTTCGCCTCGCTTGCAGACAATCCAAGTGCGGCTCTAACAACGTTTTCCTTATCGGTATCGCTCAAGTTCACCTTGATTTTAGGATCGTCATGAACGAGCTTAATCATACCGTCGAGAATTTCCTTAAGTTCATTCTTGTTCGGGAGAGGAAAATCGACAACAGTGATTTCCTTTGTAAGCTCACTCGGAATGCGCAGAACGGGTGAGAGAATTACAATCGTTTTATAACTCGTTTTAAGCGCATTAGCTGTATCCCTTAGCTTTCGCACAACTGTGTAATCGTTCAAAAACGGGTGAAAATCCTTAAATAAGAACACAGCGTTCGATTGACTCTTTATCACAAAATCCAATGCTGCAATCGGATCGCGTGTGGCACCGTCCGTTTTTCGTTTATTCTCTCTGATTGTAGTTATGCCTTCTGTGCAAACCCACTCGAAAAATTCTTTGCCGCGATTCTCGCAGATCTCTTTGATCATAGGCAGCGCTCGATCTTCCTCGAATGTCTCGATATAAATAATCGGATAGCGAGCGCGAATCAACAACTCCAGGTTTTCTTGCGCGTCACAGTTCTCAATAGACATTCATACACTCCATGCCATCGTTCGCTTGCCGCTGTTATAATATCACAAACAATCCCGTTGGGGATTGCGTCATACGTTCCTGATAGTGCGAACCTTCAAGGACGGAGTCAAGAGCATACCAAACATGTTTCGCGGGCTTGCTTTTTTGAAGCAGATTTATTAGTGCATTATCAAGTTCCAATCCAGCTGACCTATACGCCAGCGCTGTTACAGGCAATAGATTCACGTTTTCCTTAAGCAAATCAATGGCTTCGTTTTCAAGTAATGCTATGAATTTATCGGCAAACCCATTAAGGATTGAGCAGTGTCCTAACAGCGATGCGACAACGTCGGCAACGAAAAACTCCGCTTTACGATATGCACGGCTAAAATCGCCGCGTTCGATATTCCTTAGCGTTACTGATTCCTTGCCGACCGACAAAGTTGGTTTATCCCCATCGCAATCGGCAGATGTTAAACTCTCAAAGCCCATCGCTCTAATCGCCAAGCGAAGAAGGGAATCGAAGGAACAGTTTTCTTGTTTGGCAGTCACAGACTGAACAACAGGTTTGGGTTTGCAATCCATTGTTTCGATTTTACGCGCGACTTCGATTGCACTTACTAATGCAGCTGCGCGCTGCGGCAAACCGTCGTCAATCAAAGGTTCAAAGTCCAGAAGAAGTAAACAAATCTGATAAACGTAATACAACCGTATAGACTTGAATTGCTCGCTTGATGCAAGCGGAACATCCTCTGCAAACGCTATGCGCCTCGACGACACAAAGTGCATAGTCTTAGAAAGCAGTTTCTCGCCATGCTCGTGGATAATAGCTATACACCTTCGACTAACGTCGGTCATTTTGTCGATATTCTCTTGATCGAGTTCTTTACCGCTACCCTCGCTCTCATTTTGTATATAATTTCGACGCACCAACTCTATCGTCAACCAAAGCAGAGCTTGGATTTCCATATCGTTTCGATGTTCGTCAATAAGCGAATACGCAGACTTTAAGGCGTCTTCAAACCTTTCGTCGTGAACCATGCCGAGAATGTGTCTGTAAACCGAACCAATCCATGCGTTTTCCAACTCCTGTGATGTCGTTTCGCTTGCCTTAAACATTTTCTCCAGCTCTTCAATTCGGATTAACAGACTCTTCCTGTCTTTTTCAAGTTTTTCTTTTAATAACCGAGCAATTCGAACCGGCTCGCTTTTTTTTCTTAACAACGCTTCCTCTTTTTCTCTTATTGAATTGGCTCTCCAAAATAGGATTTTGTCAATAGCTTTAATGTCCGATTTTGGATTCTGCGAAAAAAACATTTCATAATCTACTTCGCGCGTCAACTGCTCTTGTTCTGCTTTAGCTAATTTTTCGTCTATTATTGACAAGTCAGTCTTCAACTTCTGTTTCTCAACATATATTGCTCTTTTATTTGAGACCGCATCGTCAAGTTTACGTCGAGCAACAAACTGCGACTCGCCGCTGTCTTCTCTACAAAACAGTGTATATGCAAGCACAATCGCAAGCTCGTTTGAATTAAGCTTGAGGTTTAATCTGTAATCAA
>CAZRQJ010000064.1:410-1975 GCA_964602075.1 uncultured Planctomycetia bacterium | reverse complement strand
CCATAAACCAAAAACTTAGCAGAAACGCAGGAGGAATTTTATCGAATCAGAGTGTTAAGTAAAAAAAAGAGGGAGGAAGCACGGGGGGGCTTCCTCCCTTAATAGGAGGGAGAATTTGGGATTAATATATAATACCAAGCAAATCGGGAATTATGCTACATTGCTCAATTGTTAGATATTTTTTTGAAGGAGAGAAGGTACCCGATGCGTCCACACTCCAAATCATGAACGAGACCCGATTCTCATATGTTACTGAATCATACGTTTTTCGGATGGAGCGTTTTCCATACACGTTCGAGCGAAACGCCCACTAATTTGCTTACTTCGTCTTCAAGCTCGTAAACTTTGCTACGCGTGCGTGCGATAAAATCCGAGTCCATTTCCGGGGCGTGAACGATGTAGTGGTTTAGTTTCATTCGTCCGCCGATGAATGTCGCATAAAGAAGCTGAGTGGCAATTCCGATATCGGAAAGATACTCCGAAGGCGCAATTTCAGCAAGGCGAGCCGCAACATTAAGCACCCGCGCCGCGCTTGTAGATATTGCTACGGACACGCTCAAAGCGGCGCGATATATCTCGTCTGCAGTCAATGCGGTTTCGTAAGTTATGCTATGAGCTTCTTTTTTATGCACAAGTTCGTAAACCAAAGCTGATGATTCGCGATCTTTATCGAGCAATTTGACATAGTGTATTTCAGCGTCTTCAAGTTCCCAATCGAGTTCTTTCACTTCATCCGCGGCAAGGTATCCGTCGTATGCATGCGTCATTGCGTCGAGCGATTTGCGCACGAGTGCGGTCGCTGTAAGCCCCGCGGCAGCAACGGCAACGCCACCGCCGATTGTCGATTTACCATCGCGAATGCTTTCGACGATATCTTCTAAATCTTTTCCGATGATTCTGCCCATGAGAATAGACCTCCACAAACTTAATACAAATGCTCCGAATGTTTATACCATCATCTCGTCGTGGTGAACGAAAAATTAGAGCTAACAACAACTTATGCGAACGTTGATTGACAGGACCGATTAGTTTATAGCTGCGCGATTTCGCGACATATACTCTACATTCGCATTGAAAAGTCCTGCTTGACTATGCTGCCGACGACGATCACGTCGCGGATGAGATCGGCGCCCATTTGGTATGGCAGTTCATTTGGATGCGGCGCGTCGATTATTGTTAAGTCAGCATCCTTGCCGCGCTCAATAGACCCTTTTCTGTCGGCGCGACCGAGCGAATACGCTGCGTTGATAGTCGATGCGACGATGCATTCTTCAAGCGTCATTTGTAACTTGAGAACTGCCAGCGTCATCGTGAGCGGCAGTCCGTAAATCATCGAACTGCCGGGATTCAGATCCGTAGCAAGCGCGATCGGCGCACCCGCGTCCAAGAGTTTGCGTGCTGGCGCAAACCCGTCACCACCGATGAAGAAAATCGTTGCGGGCATCAAAGTAGCGATTGTGTTCCCATTCGCGAGCGCGCATATACCGTCGTCGCCGATCGCCCCTAAATGATCGACGCTCGCCGCGTTCATCTCGACGCCGAGTCGTGCGCCGCCTTTATCCGTA
>CAZRQJ010000064.1:0-400 GCA_964602075.1 uncultured Planctomycetia bacterium | reverse complement strand
CTCGTCGGCGTGTATTCGTACTCCTAGTCCGCGATCGCGAGCGGCAGCGCACACCCGTTCGCCTTCTTCGAGAGTATACGCGCCTTCTTCTACGAACACATCAACGTATTCCGCCAAACGACGTTCAGCCACAACATCGAGCATTTCTCCGCATACAAGCGCAAGATATTCGCCGCGTTTGAGTGTGTATTCGGGTGGAATCGTGTGTGCGCCGAGAAAAGTCGGTACAACCTCTTGTGCAGCGATGCCGGAAAGTTCGCGTATCGCTTCAAGCATAGCAACTTCCGATTCTAACGACAATCCATAACCGCTCTTCGCCTCAAACGTTGTAGTCCCAAGACGGAGCATCTCGTATGCATTTCGTGTTCCTGTTGCGATAAGCGCTGCGCGAGACGCGTTA
>CAZRQJ010000063.1:11644-12250 GCA_964602075.1 uncultured Planctomycetia bacterium | reverse complement strand
CACGCGCATCATATCGCCGCAAACTGGTGAACCAACAGTACCGATGCCGTCCGCTTTATCATCCCATTCTGCGGAGTTTTCGTAGAGCGCGTTTCGCGGATTGAGAAAGTGATCTTTCACAACATCACTATAGAGCCAATCCATCATCTTCTGGTCGGACATATCGCGCAAACCGCCAACATGCATCTAGTACGTCGGCAGTTCAAACACCTCCACTTTGAGACTGTCAGAGCTATCTTTTTTGAGTCACGGCTGAAAAGGTATCCTTCGCAATTCTCTGTTACGAGTATCTCGCGCTTCTCACTTAGGTTAAGTACCCATAATTGTTTAGGATCGTCAGGTTTCGGACGACGACCAATTCGTTCAGGTATTCTAAGATACCCCATCCATTTTCGATCGAACGTCACAATCGGCATGGTTTCATACCCCGCATAACGCATTAGAATCTGATTTTCTTTCTTTTCCAGGTTAAAAGTCGAAATATCGCTTTCATCGAGCCAGTCGAGATAGGCGTCGCTGTTTGTATCTTTACTTGCGACACTGAAATAAATGTCCTCACCCGATGCAGTGATGTGTACGTCATGCACATATGGAAAAAGACCGAGA
>CAZRQJ010000063.1:0-11634 GCA_964602075.1 uncultured Planctomycetia bacterium | reverse complement strand
GTTCTGGTAGAAATCGTACTTCAGTATGTAGCGTTCTTTCGGATACTCGCCACGAAAACTCCAGCAATTTACTATCAGCGAGTCTAATTTGCTGGAGTAAACGATTTCGTCAACTAGGTCTGCATTGTCCTTGACTGTCAAAGCGACAAAACTATTAGTATTGAGGCTCATTCTCCCAATACTTGTCGGCTCGTCAGGAAACAAATAAGGAACTGCCGAAACGTATAGATATTGATCGGTTGGGTCCCAAGCGAATGCGTTTACCCAAAAATCACTTGGCAGATTTGCAAATTTTACAAGTTCGGGTTTCTGTCCGCTAAGTCTTATAACTTCAAAAAACGGTTTGACGTTCGGGTTGGAATAAGGTTCGTAAAAAAGAAGGTAATTATGTGATGGTGACACGCTCAAACGAAGCTTAGAGATGTTGGCTTTTGAAGGCAGAATTTCGGATAGTTGAGTCGCCGAAATAATTTTGTTACGTGTTCCATCTGAAATATTGTGTTTCCATAGAATGCTGCCGTGCGGATTCACTGTATACAAAAGAATATTGTAATCGTCAAACCAGTCGAAAGCTACAATCTGACTGCCGTCAGTGAAACTAAGTGTGCGCGCGAACGGGTTGTCCGCGTAGGACCTTTCGCCACAAAAAACCATCACCGCCGCAAAAATTAGACACGCGGCAATGATGGATCGAAAACTGCCGATCTTCATGTAAACCTCCGAACGAGTCATTATACACTGCCAGCGTAAAGATACAGACGCGTTGCGGATAACACGTCAACTTCTGATTACCTAACAATCTTGAAAAGCCAGAAGTAACAAAATCGCTTTATGAGTCTGTTTCGGTTTGCGATTGAGTCGAGTCATTGACTTCATATACTGTACCGTCAAGTACATATTCAGCTAGCAATTTGTATTCAGGACGAAGCCCAAGCTCAATTAAAGGATGTTTCAAAACAATCGGTGCGAGATTTCCTGCTTCGGTGTTGTTTCCGATTCTGGAAAGACACGCCATTCGCGTATAAAGCATATCAAGATCATTTGGGTAATTCTGAAGGTAAGATTCAAGAACATCGGAAGCTCTCTGAAAATTTCTACGAGCTAGTAATATTTTCACAAATCTTGGAAGGAAAAAGTTCCTCAAGGATGTATCAGACAAACCAACTTCGTATAGCCTGTCAGCCGCCTCATGATCGCCAACTCGCTCGAAAATAGATGCGACAAGCCATCTATGCTCTATTTCGCTTAGCGCATCAACATTGGCGTTTGACGAAAGAAGAATCCCTTGCACATCGGACGCAAGTTTCTTTACCTGCGGAGATTCTATATCAGATGAAAGAAAGTACTTGCGAAGGATGATTCTTCCGAGTGCATCGTTTCTCTGTGCAAGATCGCGCTGGGGAAGCTTAAACCGTTTCACTTCCGATTTAAAAACCGATTCAGCATCCGCTATTATCTGATCGGGAATCGCGTGTTTCAGTAAACCTTGATCCATTGCTTCAAGTTTGGCGATTGAATAAGTAAATGAATCTTTGGAAAGAAGGTCTAGCGCTTCTTGATAGTCTTTTAGTAAGTCGGCAGCCGGTTTACCATAAGCTACTTCAAATGGTACATCGCCCTTCCCGCCTGCAATGAGTAACTTTGAAAAGCCATCCCATCCATATTTATCAAGAAGATAGCGATAGAATCCTGTCCTTAGCACTCCTGCTTGGGGAGTTGCAGCGGTAAATATCAAACTCTGTCGCACAGGAATTGAAACGAAATCAGCACCAAGCCGTTCGTCATTCAAAATCACACGCGCTAATGGTAGAGTAATCGGGGTGTTCTTCTGCCAAGTAGATCTTGTCTTTTCAAACTGCGATTCATATGGATGGTCGGCATAAAAATCCAGAAAGCTCGTTATGAAATCAGCAACACCGTCGATTAGTTCAGAATCGTAATCGACGTTTTTTTTATCCAAAATGTAAAAAAGGAGTTGTTTAGCGGCGCTTCTTTGTGCAGGTACGTAAACTGACGAATTCGATATCCAACCGTCTCCATAACCATTTTTAATTATGTATTCGTCAAGCTCACGATCGAAAATGTATATTTTTTGCGGAAATTCCGCTTTTTCAAACTTCATCAATTTCGCTAGAAACTTGAAATCAGCGCGTAGAGCATCGAAATACGCTTGAGGATTCTTGAATGGCTGACTATCTTTGAAACAATACAAAGTTGTATTCTCAATAACAATGGCTTCAGATAAATATGAATCGATTTTCACAAAATCAAATTCTGTCTGTTCCGCAGAACCAGACATACGAAGAATCGGTTTTGTTACGTTAATTTCACGGCGGGAGTTGATTATTGCAGCAACGAGAATCGCCTGTATGGACATGACGACAAAAACAACTGCCCAAACAGTGCGCCATACACCCGTCACAAGCGGGGGATGGGATTCGTTCAATTTTCTTTCTTCATCGGTCATCGGTAGCTTAGATATTAAGATTGCTGAATTCCCTTGCGGGACTTGCAGTTGGAGGAGTTTTCATCCCGCTCGTCACTTCAGCACAGGGATTATGAACCTGTCACTAAAGAATGTCAATCATCGCTGCTTACAACCTCATTCTTGAATTAGACGATTTGCTTGAATCTACGATATCGCACAAACGATATCTTAAGTCGACCTCTTGCTGTTTCATCAAAAGAGCGTATTAAAGCCCTCCCTCTTGTTTTTAGATCAATCATATCGTTGAGCCTTACGACAGCTGAAGGTTTTGAATTCAAAACGTCGTTTACTTTAACCATCTCGTTGTGAACCGCATCTCGCCCGTCTTCACGGGATAATCGAAAAATCGAGGAGATTAACGCGTCGAGTCTATTGCTTGCAACTGTAACAATTTCGGTGTCTGGCTCGTAATTGAGCCATCTATCAATGCTATCAACTTTCGTGATAACTTGTAAATTGCCTAGTATGGTCAAGTTGTCTTTTAACTTTTGTGAGGCGGATCCGTTTGCGAAAATCACATATCCACTAACGTGTTCGAGCGTATCACCTATCAGACCACAGGCGAGATGAACTTTGTTTAACTCTTGAAAAAGGTTGTAAATCGGGATTCTTGTATCCGAATCAAGCGAGCGAACGAGCACGGGTACTATTGGGAACGATAATAATGGAATCGACATTCCATTCTTTACGTTAAGCACATTTTCCACGCGATCTTTTCTTGTTACATCAACGCCAATCATTCGCCTTTCCGCATTCGGATAACCGCCCCAGTGCTCACAATATACATCTTGCTTTTTAACAATATCGAGCAAATCCGAACAATCTTGAGAGTCAAGAAACTGGCTAAATACCGTACATTTCGATTGTACGGACAGATTGACTAATTCACCAATATTGTTTGTATTAATATTGCAGATATCGAGCATACTGTTCTAAATTGAAAGAAATTTACTACTTAACATGGGGGCAGGAGTGATTCAGCAAATTCAACCGCAATAACGCTTAGGATTCCTGAACGCGGAGCATCCAAACTACCTGTTATCTGTTCAATCTTCTCCTTTACTAAATCGAACGTAGATATCTCGTCAATAACTGAAATCGCCACCCATGCAGCTTGCCTTTTGCTTTGCAAATGACGCCATATTTTCAGACTGAAACTTGGCTCGACGCGGAGATTAAGTGTTGTATCGCGCCCGATTCCAGTCCCTTCGAACACCATAACCCTGCTAATCGAATGCATCATCAGGATACCGATTGAGGCTTCGAGTTCCTGTTCGCTATGGAAAATACCAAGAATCAAATGCATGAGTCCTCACAAGTTACTAAGCGACATCGCGAGTTCGAGCATCAGGCGAACACCAACCCCGGTAGCTCCCGCTTGCAGATACTCCCGCTTTGAGGTGTCATGATAGAAAGTCGGAGCGATATCAAGATGACACCAAGATGTTCCGTCCGTAACAAATTCGCTAAGAAAATTCGCTGCTATTATTGAACCGCCAACTCCGCTGCCAACATTCTTGAAATCGCAGAATTCGCTCTTCATATATTTTTCTCTGTACCAATCGGGCAGCGGCATATGCCAAACAAGTTCGCCTGTTTCTTCCGATGCGCTTTTTATCGCATTAAGCAGCGCTTCATCGTTACCGAATAGTCCCGTATAGTCGTGTCCCAAAGCAATCACACATGCACCTGTTAGCGTTGCAATATCAACTATATGAGTTGCGCCTTCTTCGCCAGCACGTATAAGCCCATCGGCAAGCACTAAACGCCCTTCAGCATCGGTTGATATTACCTCGACCGTTTTCCCGTTTTTGTAAGTTAAAAGGTCGCTTGGCCTATAAGCTCCGCCATCGGGCATGTTCTCGGCGCAACACACAATCGCCGTAACTTCAACGTCTGGTTTCAGTGCGCATATTACTTCAAAAGTTCCTACAACCGCCGCGGCGCCACTCATATCGGCTTTCATCAGCCACATGTCTTGAAACGGTTTGATATCTATACCACCGGAATCGAACGTTATACCTTTGCCAACTAAAGCTAGTTTCGGTTTAGCCGGATCAACGATAGGCGGTTTATAATGAGCGACAGACATAAATGGCTTATTTGTGCTGCCTCCGCCTACAGCGATATGCCCAATGAATCCCTCATCTTGCAGCGAAGACTCATCAAGCAACTCGCACGTATATCCATGTTTTTCAGCTATAACGACTAAAGATCGAGCAAGGTATTCTGGAGTAACTTTTGCCGGCGGATGATTTGCTAAATCTCTCGCGATTTCGATACCTGCGTTTACGTGTTGAGCGCGTTTCGTTAAACTCTGCGCTGTTTCAAAGTCAGCTTCAGGAACGTGAATATCAACAGATAAGTTGCTGAAAAACTCGGAAGGTTTCTGACGAAAATGCTGAAATGAATACGATGAAATCAGCATCGCTTCAAGAATACGTTTATAACGAGGAATGTCGATACTCCCAAAATAAACCGATACTCGCTTCGCTGAACGTTGTTTTGCGAACTTTAAAACATCTCCAACGGCGCTTCCGATTCGCATTGCTTCAGGTTCTTTTGAATAATAACCCAAATGAACAAGCAACGCTAATGGTAGATTATTGTTGGTGGACTTGGAAACTATGTCGTACGAAAACGTAGGTTCAATATCTTCCTTTACCTGCCAATCGTAGTTGAATGCCGAAAGGTGCGATGCATCAAACAGGATCAGTAAATCACTTGATTCCTCGACGTTCGAACCCGTAATTATGTTTATGTTCACCGTAAACTCCAAGGCGCATTGTAAAGACGCCTGATTATATCAAAGACGTTTCTAACGAGCGTATGTTTGTGTTAACTCTCGATTGAATAGCTGAAAATCTCTTCGTGTTATCATGTTGACTTCTCGTTATGATGACACCTCAATTATCTGATTTTATCGACGTGCATAGGCGTGAAGTAAACGCTGCTCTAACACAAACGACCTCTGATTGGTACAACGTACAAACGCTAGAAGAAGCTGTTCGTTATGCGCTTTGGGGTGGTAAACGACTTCGTCCTCTTCTTGCCCTTATGAGTGCCTACGCTGTCGATCCAACTGCTGATTTGTCTTGTTTTACGGAAATCGTTTGCTCACTAGAAATGATTCATATCTTCACACTCGTTCATGACGACCTCCCATGTATGGATGACGCTAAAACTCGACATGGACAAGCATGCGCACACCTCAAGTTCACGGAAGGTTTAGCGTTACTAACCGGTGACGCTCTATTGAATCAAGCATTCGCTAATGTATATACATCCCCGCCCCGCAGCGTTTCTGGTGAACGTCGTTTTGCAATAGCCAAACACTTAACGCGCGCTTGCGCAACTGTCGTAGAAGGGCAAGTTCTCGACTTACAGTTTGGGGGGAAAGAAGTTTCGTTAGAGGAACTTGAGCATCTTCATTTATGCAAAACGGCAGCGCTCTTGGAAGCGGCATGCTTGACCGGAGCGGAGCTTGTTGGTTGTACGGACGATCATCGAGCAATCCTGATAGAATATTCGAGAAGTATTGGACTCGCATATCAAGTAAGAGACGATTTGTTAAGCGTTTCCGGTGATGAATTAGTAGTAGGGAAAACACTTGCGAGCGATGCCGACGCGGATAAAGCAACATATCCCAAGCTGTTCGGAGTTGATAAATCGCTGTTGTTTCTCAATGAGTTGACTGAAAGAGCTATACTAGCTGTGAGCAAGCTCGGTGATTCCGCTTCGTTGCTTGTAGATTTTGCTCTGTATCAGCGTGACCGAACACATTGAAATCTAACAGAATTGTGACTTTAAACATGTGTTTAACGGAGAGTGCATGAGCATTCTGGAGAAAATATTCGATCCTTCGGATGTAAAAGAACTTGCAAGCGACGAGTTGCAATCTCTCGCCGATGAAATTCGCGCGTTCATTATTTCGAGCGTGAGTGAATCCGGCGGGCACTTGGCTCCTTCGCTTGGTGCGGTTGAGCTTATTGTGGCACTTCATCGCGTATTCGATTCTCCGAATGATAGGATAGTATTCGACACTGGACACCAAGCGTACGCACACAAGATAATATGCGGAAGGCGAAACCAGTTCGCAACTCTAAGGCAGTACGGCGGGATTAGCGGTTTTATTCGTCCTGATGAGAGCGAACACGACCATTTTGAGGTGGGACATGCCTCGACTTCAATCGCTGTAGCTATGGGGTTTGCGCAAGCCGATAAGTTAAGCGGTAAAGACCGGCATACGGTTGCTGTAATCGGTGACGGAGCTATGACAGGCGGTTTGGCACTTGCAGCAATGAACAACAGCGATCTTGCAACAAGTAAACTCGCCGTTATTCTTAACGACAATGGCATGAGTATCGCACCAAACGTAGGGACAATAAGCCGCGTTCTTACAAATATTAGACGTCGAACGGATGTTAAACGCTTGAATAGACATGCCAAAGAAGTGTTTCATAAATTACCCATTGGCGGTAAGGCGTTGGAAGATGCATGGCTGAAGTTCAAACGTTCGCTCCTATATTTTGTTAGTCCTTATTCGAGCAAGGCTGTTTTTGAATCTTGGGGGATGAAGTATTTTGGTCCGTATGACGGACACAATGTCCAGGCTTTAGTTAAGTATTTACGTGAAATCAAGAACTTTGAAGGTCCGGTATTAGTTCACGTAATAACAAAGAAAGGTAGAGGGTATAAACCCGCAGAAATGCATCCCGTCGAGTGGCACGGTGTTGGTACGTTCAATAAAATAGACGGAAAACTTACGCAGAGAACTTCTGTCAAGAGCTATACCGAAGTTTTTAGCGAAACTTTAGTAGATCTCGCTTCAGAAGACAACCAAATAGTCGCCATAACCGCCGCGATGCCTCAAGGGACAGGACTCGACAGATTTGAAGAGAGATTTCCAGAACGTTTCTTCGATGTTGGCATAGCGGAAGACTTTGCGGTTACATTCGCTTCGGGAATGGCTAAGAGTGGATTGAAACCTGTCGTTGCAATTTATTCGTCATTTCTTCAGCGCGCATTTGACCAATTGATACATGATGCAGCTTTGCAAAAGTCGCCGATTATCTTCGCTGTAGATAGAGCAGGACTCGTCGGAGAAGACGGGAAGACTCACCATGGGTATTTTGATTTATCTTATTTGAGCTTGATTCCAAACTTCACAGTAATGGCGCCATGCGACGAAGACGAACTGCGTCATATGCTTTATACAGCGCTTAACTACGGCGAAGGACCAATCGCATTTAGATTCCCTCGCGGAAATGCGATTGGTGTGCCTCTTTCGCAACAGCTTCAATCAATAGAAATCGGAAGTTGGAACGTCAAACGACTCGGAGTTGACGGAGCGATTCTGGCGATTGGCTCGATGGTTACTCCTGCTATCGATGCCGCGTCAGCGCTGGTACAAAAAGGCATAGACCTTGAAGTTGTAAATGCTCGCTTTTTGAAACCGTTTGATACCTGTATGCTTGAGAAACTCACGGATAGGTTCAAGTTTCTAGTAACGATTGAAGAGAACTCCCTTCGCGGCGGTCTCGGTGACTCTGTATTGTCTTGGGTTAACGACAATTCGGATAAGGCGACGAAAATACTTAGGATAGCGCTCCCTGACGATTACATTACACACGGAAACCAAAGTGATCTACGCTCTGATGTCGGACTTGACGCGGCTAGTATCGCGAGCGCTATAGAAAAATGGTTGATTACGCACCAACTAAAGAAATACGTGGTCGTATAGTAGTTTCTATACAAGAGGCAACTCAAGTTTAATGATAGAATGGGTTTGTGAGTGCGTTAGTGTTTTTATTCAAAGCCCTTGGAATCTACCTTTTAATGCAGGTTGCCATACTGTTCATACTCCATGCATTACCAAAACCGCAGTTAATTAATCAAATCAGAAGATCAGTTTTCGTAGGAATCGCCAACCATCTGTATTTCATTATCGCAGGCGCACTGGGCTCGACTCTTTTACGAGAAGCCTCAAAGATCAACTTCATAGGAGCTTTCTGGGCAATACCTCTGGGATTGATAGGCGGCTTCTTCCTCTTCATCATTATTGAGGTTGCATCGCGACTAGCAAAACGCTTCGCTGACGAAAGACTGCTTGACCTTCAATTGTTTGCACTCACTCCGATAATACAGCGAAACATATTAATCCCCGGTTTATTGAATTACATCGCTCTTAAACCGCTAGGTGAAGAGTTGTTTTTCAGAGCGTTTGTCGTGGGCGTGTTATCAACACAAATAAACGTTTTTGCGGCAGTTCTAATCGCCGTTATACTCGAGAACTTGCGGTATCCTCAAATCGCATGGTTTTCGCGCAATACACTAAGAGCTGCTCTGTTGAGTATTTTGTTTATAATGTCTCCTACTTTGCTCCTGCCTTTATCCGTTAGTATTTCTTGCGGCATATTGTCCGCTCTTAACCAGATTTCAAAAGTAAAAAACGCAATGAACAAAGAAAGAAATGTTGTTGATCACAAAAGCTAACACGTAAGATTGCTATTGCATCTCCGACAATGACACAAACTATCAGTGACATAGTGCTATAATTGAAGCGTGTTTAAGAATCTATCTGTGTTAAGTTCTACTAGAACACTAGCTCTAGCTTGCGTTCTTTTGTTTTCAACTGCTTTTTCTCTGTACGCTCAAGACACTCCAACCGATATGAAGACGACGGGTAATTTCTTGCTTGTGATAGAGAATTGGACGGACGGTAGAATTTACGCAGTCAACCGTTTTGGACAAGACGAGTTGACTGACTTGGGCAAAGTACTCGCGCCAGTAGCTTCGCTAAACCCAAACGGATTTACTGCGAGCGGATGGGGACAAAAAGGAGCTGTGATAGCGACAGCTGTAAATGCTATACATGTAAAAGTTGGACAAAATCCCGATACTAGCAAAGGCAAGGTTTTCTCTGTTCTACCTATTGAATTCGCGGAATTTGATCCAACCGATTACCTAAGCTATTTCAACGAGCAGGCGAGTTTGTTTACTGATATCCATGCCGGTGAAAATATTTTCGGCGGAGGATTCGCTCCAAGAGTTGGAGACCTCCTTTTTATATCACCGTCATTAGATTCACCCGACGACCGACGTAACTTGATCAGAGCTTCACCAGCCGTTGAATTCGGATTGAGTAATTCCGATCGCACATTCCATTCATGGACACCCGGACTCCCACCAATCGTTGGTGACATTATTGCAATCGAAGTAAAGAAATCCTCTAAAAAAAATTTCAGGTACATCGAATTTAATAACAAATTTGGCGGGTTGATTACAGGTATTGACGCTACGACAGGCGAAGCAATTGACATCGGGCAGGTATACCAGCCTGTCTTTGGAGTAGGTAGATTTGAAGGATCTGTTTATGCTGCGTCTGGACGAATTCGCGCTAACCATCCCGGAGTCATTTGCGTTTCAACATCGCCGATTGGTGAACTAGGGGGATTTCAGATTATTCCTCTCGAACACGCAATGAGTCCCGAAATGAAGTTCGCTCGTACGCTAACACAGTGGATGGTAGTTGGACCAATTGACCCGCGCACGAGCGCTATTTGGGAGGGGCTCGCACCGCTTTTTTACGAAGCGCTTTATCCGAGCTACATAGGGGTTAGTGACGAGAGATTCGACGATATGAGTGTATTCCTAAACCGCTTCAATGTTGATGTTATGATGAAGGGTGATACGAATTACCGTCCCATGCCTACGTTAATAGGAAAACAGGACGAAGCGTTAATGGATCTAGTTAAAATAAGGATATATTTCCCAATCGAAGACTAGACAAATAATGTCTTACAAATCTAACAGTTAGACGTTAACAAACTGGTCAACAAAATACTTCGGCTGAAGTTTTTCGCCAGTAGCATACTCAAGAGCTTCGTTCCATGGGCGAATTTTCCCTTGAAGGAACAACTTATCGACAAGGAACTTACCGCCTTCGGGAATCGTGATAAGCGGACGACCGCCACCGATGTTGTTCTCGATGTAATGTTGAAGCTGACTTGCCGTCATTTCGCCTAACATATAGTTATGATAATAAACCGGGGCAAGTGCGATATGAAGCTTAGTTGCATAGTCAGGCATATCTCGTCCTTCCGGTCGGTTCAACATCTGATATTTTTCAACCAAATCCCACCACAGCTTGTTCAATTCGTGAGATGGATTGCCATATAGTTCACGCTCGAATTCAGTCATCACAAGCATCCAGCGCACGAATGTCAGTTGAGCCAAACGTCTCTGTGCTGCAATATCGCCTTTGATATCGTTGACCTTTTTGGCATCGACGCCTAACACATCGGTTAACCACGACGGGTCGCTGTTTAGGCGGCCATATAGCATTGCTATTGCTTCTGTTGAGTTCGTGTGGGCAGGACCAATCAATAGATATGGAAGCGAGCGGTTTTGATACCAATCATACACGCCATGACCGAATTCGTGCAGCATCGTCCCCATCCAGTTATGGTTAGCCTTTATGTTACATAAAATACGAACGTCCTTTTTGCGTCCTACCATCAAACAGAATGCATGCTGATTCTTCCCCTCGCGTTCGTAAAGATCGCTAGTCGCTAAAAAATCCTCGATGTCCATGCCGACACGCTTGTACGTCTCAACGGTCAGGGCTTCGATGTCTGCTGTTTCGAAATATCCATCAAGTTCTACCTCTGTGAGCGGCGGCGCTTCTTGAAAAAACGGATCGTGATAGTGCCATGGACGAAGGTCTGAAACAGCGATTTTAAACTTATCAGCCAAACGTTTATCAACAATAGCCTTTAGCTCTCTAAACGGTTCGCGAGTCAATCTGTCTAATTCATTAAGTATAGAGAACAACTCGTTTTCGTCAATTTCTTGGAAATATAGACTTAGAGCATAGTAATCTCGATAGCCTAAATCGCGAGCCTTTTCGTTTCTAAGTTCAACAAGACGAAGAACTTTATCTGAAACTTTCAGTCCAATTTCTTTTGCGGCTTCCCAGACGCGTCTTGAATACTCGCCGTCCGTGCTAGTTTTCAAGATAGTGCGTAGTTTATTTTCGGAAATGCGTTCGCCGTCAACCTCTCCGCGATAGTTGGAGTAAATACCTTCGAGTTCAGCTTCTAGTTTGGCAATTTCCTCCGCGACTTTTTCGTCTTCTTGAGACG
>CAZRQJ010000062.1:0-12538 GCA_964602075.1 uncultured Planctomycetia bacterium | reverse complement strand
CAGTTTCTGCGTCAATGTACACAATATCCAAACTGACTCTGTGTGAATACGAAGCATGTTTGAGCGATTCGCTAATCGACATATACGCATCAATCAGTGACACGTACTTTCCAATTAAAGCAACTTTTACCTTGCCAGTTGGATGCGTACGGTTTTCTTTTAATTTCCACCATTTTGTGAGGTCAGGCTCGCTAAACCCCAACCCTAACAACCGACAAACTAGTTCGTCAACGTGTTCTGCCTTAAGCATCAATGGAACGTCATAAATACTATCAGCGTCCCTTCCTTCGATTACTGCTTCTGGTTCAATATCGCAAAACAAACTGATTTTAGACTTAATTGTGTCATCCAGAGGATAATGTGTGCGGCAAATAATGATATCAGGTTGAATACCTATACTTCTCAATTCCTTTACGCTGTGTTGAGTGAGCTTTGTTTTTAGCTCACCTCCAAGCAAATGAGGAATCAAGGTGACATGGATGTTAATCGCACTATCACCACCGCGACGCACATCGTTTCTAAACTGACGGATCGCTTCGAGAAACGGCAAGCTCTCGATGTCGCCGACTGTACCCCCGATTTCGACGAGCACGACGTTTGCACGATGCGCTGTGGTAACCGCTCGTATGCGCCGTTTTATCTCATCTGTAACATGCGGTATAACTTGAATCGTGCTCCCTAAGTGTTCTTTGCCATGACGCTCGCTTTCGAGTACGGCGTTGTAAACCTGCCCAGTCGTTACGTTTGATAGTTTTGTTAGCTCGGTATCAATGAAACGCTCGTAATGTCCTAAGTCGAGATCGGTTTCGGCACCGTCGCGCGTGACAAACACCTCACCATGCTGAAGAGGGTTCATAGTGCCTGCGTCTACATTGAGATACGGGTCGATCTTCATAACAGCGACTTTATAACCCATCGCCTTTAGCAGTAACCCGATTGATGCACTGGCAATTCCTTTGCCAATACCAGACACATTTCCGCCCGTTATAAAAATATACTTTGCCATTATTTCTGCGCCCTTTACAGGGATCGCCCTCCAAGCACTTCTCTAAATATTAATAATAACTCAATAAGGTCTTTGCAGACAAAATCGGCTCTTACGTCAGATTTGCCGCCGCTTCTTTTCATATCCGATGCTGCGACACCCGTGAGCACGTGACACGTAAGCGTTCCAGCGTTCATTCCACAGATTATGTCCGTATCGAGCCTGTCGCCAACAGTCAGTGTTTCCGCCGGTTCAACGCAAGCATCTCTCATTGCAGCATCGATTAGCCATGTTTCCGGTTTTCCAAGCACCACGGATGGCTTTACGCCCGACACTCGCGCTATCAGGTCCACGAAACTCCCGTTTCCCGGCATAAGATAATCGCCATTGACTGGAAAGGTGTAATCCGGATTAGTAGCAATATAGTCCGCACCGTTTTGCAAAGCGGCGACAGACTGGCAGAGTTCCGCGTAAGTGACGTTGACATTCAAGCCTACCACGACCGCCTCGTAAGTGAAATCCGACCAGTCCTTATCTTTAACAGCTTCGAACGCACTCGCAGGTATGACGGCATCTATTCCAGCCGACTTAATCATTTCTGCGAATTCCACGCTTCCGATTACGAGTATACGACCTTTCGGATACTTCCTCGCTACATAATCTACAGTGAGGTCGTTCGTTGCATAAAACTCGTCTTCCTGCAGATCGAATCCGAGTTTCGCCGCTTTTTTCGCGAGACTCTTTCTGTTGCGCGTTGAATTATTCGTTGTTGCTGCTATAGAAACTTCGCTCTGCCTAAGCTTATTGACAAGTTCGATCGCTCCATCAAGCGCATGATCGCCGACCCATAGCGTACCATCGCAGTCAAATGCGACAAGCTTTACGTGTGATAGTTTCTCCAGCAGAATTTCGGTGAGCTTAGTCATTTCGATACCGTAAACCCACATTATTGCCTTAGAAACGCGCATTTTACAGCGCGAAAGCGCGCTCTGCGCTCTGAAATTAAGGGTAGGTGTCCCGCCTCGCAGTCTATGCAGAGCGGGAACGTAGACATTTACACTAGCTCCTTGACTTTCGCCCAGTCATCCAGAAAACGCTTCAGCCCGATATCCGTCAGCGGATGCATAAACATTCCCTCGAAAAGCTTGTAGGGAATTGTCGCAATATCTGCGCCGATCAGCATAGTTTGCTTGATGTGGTCGGCATGTCTTAAGGATGCGGAAATAATCTCGCATCTGTCAATGTCGTAATTCCGATAAGCAGTTACAATTTCTTCGACTAGTGCTATTCCGTCGTAGCCGATGTCGTCTATACGACCGACAAACGGGCTTACATAGTTCGCTCCGGCTTTTGCCGCAAGCAGCGCTTGTTGCACACTGAAGATGAGCGTCACGTTCGTTTTTATATCTTCTCTGTGAAGCTGTTGAACCGCTCGCAGACCTTCGGTCGTCATCGGGATTTTTACGACTATGTTCTTCGCCCACTCGCTTATCTCACGAGCTTCGCTTATCATCCCTTCGGCTTCAAGGCTTATCACTTCGGCGTTCACCGGTCCAGGGTGTACAAGTTCGGCGATCTCGATTATCGTGTCCTTAAACTTCTTTTGTTCCTTCGCAACGAGCGTTGGATTGGTCGTAACGCCGTCAACAAGTCCCATTTCGACGCCACGTCGAATCTCGTTAACGTTCGCCGTATCGAGAAAGATCTTCAAAGCAGTCCTCCGCGCTATAATTAAGTCGACGCATTATATCAAATGTTGTAAATATGAACACATTTTGATAAACTCGCTCATGTTTCACGGAGTTTGTTTTTGCGAGGGGAATCAGTGAAATACCTTATCTGTCCGCAATGCGGGTTGCGAAACGATGTTGTCGAGTCCGTCTGTTTAAGATGCGGAACGAATCTCGAAGAGGTGATTCCACGCGATCAAACTACACAGTCATCTGCGCCACCATCATACGACGACCCGTACGCATCAGCTAAGCACATTGCGTCGGGCGTTGGTCGAAAAGTTGCAGGCGGTGTTTCGAGTTTCATTACGAACGTAAAACGCGATTCAGTCGATTTCGATCCCAATCGTGCGTTTCCTTATGCGCACTTCTTCATCACACATATAGAGCAGTATGCTTTATGGGTATATAGAATATCACTGTTTTTGCACTTTTTTGTTTGTTCAATTTTGGCTTTACTTAGCATTATCGGTTACCTCGCCATTGCTCGCGAAGCTGGAATATTTGGATTTTTAGGATTACTAATTGCATTGGCAATTTTGATCGCGTCTTGTGTTATTGGCTTCTGGCTTATTAGATTCACATATTACATGGCAATGGCGACCGCTGATTTCTACCGTGCGTTTCTGCAGATTGAGATGAATACGAGGAAGGAGTAGTGCTCCCTTCGTCAAACAGCCAGACACACTTAACACCGTTGTATATCCCACATTTCGGCTTCAATAATTGACACTCTCAATCCACATGGTATAATTTCGCTCCCCGACTGACTGCGGAAGTGGTGGAATGGCAGACACGCAAGGCTAAGGACTTTGTGCTCGCGAGGGCGTGGGGGTTCAAGTCCCCCCTTCCGCATTTTTTTCACAAAAACCCATTTTATCCTTAGTAACAGCGCGTATTGACACGTTCGTAGTACCTGTTCGGTAAGTGGCGGTCCCGACAAATCTGGTATTCCGCACCCAAATTCGGCGATTTAACTTTGTATCTGCTAATATCGAACGCTCATGACAGTTAAACTTGCAATATTCGATATGGACGGCACGCTTTACCGCTCTGAATCGAGTGTACTCGTCTCAACACTACAGGCACTCGAAGAATTCGGGCTTGAACCTGTCACCGACGAATATATATTATCACTTGTTGGTGAGCGCATGCATGAATATTGCAGAGCTATTGCACCAGCGCTCAACGACGACGGACTTCGCGAGCTTGCGCAACGTATTAACATAATCGACACCACAATTCTTAAATCTAATGGCACACTTTATAACGGCACGTTTGAAGCGCTCGACGCTCTGCAAAACGACGGGTTCACGCTTGCAGTATGCACACATGCCGGTACTCCATATGCGACGGAAGTACTTAGCCATTTTGGAATACTTGACAGGCTTGCGTATCTGAAAACCGCAAGCGAGTGGCAATCGAAAACCGAGCAGGTCAAGTGGCTGATCGAAGCAACCGGAGCGGCGTTAGCCATAATGATCGGTGACAGCATACACGATTTTAATGCAGCGGTCGGCAATCGCATTCCTTTTATTGCTGCAATGTACGGCTACCGCCCGTATGAGATTACGATTGCGGACTATCAGGCGAATTCTATCTCAGACGTTCCGCCGATAGCAAACGATCCCGCGCTCTATATCGCGGCAGGATTATATTCAGAGGAATGTGGCGAGCGCAGACGTACCGCAGTAGCACTTCGAAAAATGGGCATGCATGCATGGCGGACGGCTCGCGCCCTTAAACACCTGATTTGCGACAAAGATGCAGGGGTACGACAGGAAGCTGCGGAAGCGCTGGCTGTGTTAGGCGAATACGCCGAACTTGCCATCGAAACGATAGCCCGAATGGCTGAATCTGATCAAGATATGCTTGTCAGAGCAGCTAGTGTAGAAGCACTGGGGAAGCTTGCACGGAAACCTGAAATCACGATTCCAACGCTCACAAAAGCACTTTCGAGCAAAGATAAACCTGTTCGCCGAGCGGCAATATGGGGTCTGAAGAAATTCGGAAGGGATGCTTTAACCGCTCTACCCGAGTTGATAACAGCACTGGACAGTGACGACTCGACGATGGTTAGACGCGCGTTACTGGCTCTGACCGAAATCGGAACGGCTGCATCTGAAGCGTTGCCTAAAGTAGAAGTGATTATTAACAGATACGTCAAAGCGGACAAAGAAGCAGGATTACGCATGCTGCGCATTGCAAAAGAAGCGCTACAAAAGATAAAGGGTGAGATACCGTCGCATAGTACGGAGAGCTTTGCTTCGGAATAATGCAACAGAGGCTAGGACAACCGTTATCCAATATCGAAATAGACAAGACCTGCGCTTGTTATTATTAAGTCCAGAGCCAAGTCGAACGGTACATCGTCCAAACTGACCGCGATCGAACCTGTTCCAAGTCCATTAAACCCGGTGTTCAATCCGCCCCCCGTACCGAAATCCGGATTGTCGCCACCGCCGATGCCGGACATTGGTGGCCTGCCGGATCCGGTTGGTGGTTGGTCCCAGTATGGATCAAGAACAATGCTGACATTGCCTACTATTGATAAGAACTCCAGAACGCCACGTATACTTGCGCCTTTCGTATGAAGCGTAACAAGAGCATCTGAATATTTATATCTCGTTTCGAATTCGGGGAGTTTGTAATCGCTTGCTATCGGAGGTGTTACATCAGGGTATTCGTTACCAACCGTGCTCTGGTAGTCCGATTTTAGCGTGGATGCGGGTGCAGCGAGTTTCAATCCTGTAAATCCTGCAATGACGCTTCCGCTTTTTGGAAAAACGCGGGATGATGGCGCAGCATTAACACCGAACCCGTCGGCGAAACCGGATAACTTCATCGTTACTACTGCCTTGTCACCGTCGGGTTTGATCCATAATTCGGACAAAACGACGCCGTTGAGTTTTTCAGATACGGGCTGCGAAACCTGACAACCCACAAGCGTGAATGTAACCTGCTGGGGTAGAACCGACAGGTCGGAATAACCTGTAGCTCTGAACGTAACTGATTCGACACCGTACTCGCTTGTGAGTACCCATGCGCGATCGGGATATGGCTCCCAAATGGATGCGGATTGGGCAAACGCATCCGCTGTATTCGACAGAAAGGCTGTATAAACACAAACAAAAACAAGAATAACAAATCGATTCATAAATCACCTGCATAAAACGAGCGACTAAGAACTCGTGTCTTCTTTAGATTACAAAGTTTGAATTTAGTTCCAGCACCTATTCATCCAGCCACTCAAAACCCTCTTCTTCCTCGTCGTCATCGCTTAAGTTGTTAATACCCGGAATGTTGGGTACCCAAATACCGCCGGGGAGCGACGGATCACGTCCTCCAACCATCTTCCCACCAAGTTTGCTTATATCAATTTGCGATTGCTGTGACTTCGGTTGTATTGTTGATGATCTACTTTGACTTGAGGTTTCTTTCGGTCGACTTCCGTATTTCGATGGCTCTGAATCCCATTCGAGGACAAATTCGTCGTACATTCTTCGATCAATCTCACCGAAATATCGAGATGGCTTAGCGAAGTCAATAGAAAAATCTGCTCTTGTCGTCTGTTGCGGATAACTCATAACAAGCTCATCCTTAGCACGAGTAATAGCGACATAGAACAAACGGCGTTCTTCTTCCATAGAATCATGGTTGTTCAAACTCATTACGTGCGGTAACGATCCGTCAACGAGCCACACAACAAAGACATTTTTCCACTCAAGACCTTTAGCCTGGTGTATAGTAGATAAACAAACACGCCCATCTTCAACATCCACTGGATCGACTGCAGCAACTTCAACTCCCAAAAATCCACCATGTAACGACACCTCTTGAAGCATGTCTTGAAGCGATGAAAATCTGCTTGCGAAAATCATAAATTGTTCGATATCTTCGATTCTCTTACGTGCATTTTCATATTGAGCTTCCAAGTATGTCTTATAACGGAGTGTGTAGATAGCTCGCGCGAGCATTACGGGTTCGAGTTTTTTATTGTCACGCATTAAATCAGATAGAAATACCTGCAGCGAAGCGATGCTCTGCCTCCCAACCCCGCGAGCATACTGCTGTATTGTCGGACTTTGAAACATCGCGATCGGATTAGCGGATTGCTTGATAGCTGCTAGAATGACAGCAATCGTTTTCTCACCTATACCATGGCACATTGAAAGTACCCGTTCCCAGGCGATTTCGTTACGCGGTGCGCCGATTAGCACCATATATGACAACAGGTCCTTTATGTGAGCCATTTCCATAAACCTCACACCGCCGCGTATGAAATACGGGATACCTCGATGCGAGAGCGCCATTTCAATTTCCTGACTGTTTCTATGTGCACGGTAGAGAATACCTATGTCGTTAAGATTTATACCGTCTTCCCTATATTCGAGTATTCGTTCTGCTATGAAATCCGCCTGATCGTCAGCGTCCTTACACACTACACAAGATGGTTTTATTGATGGTGGCTTCACGGCACGAAGCGTCTTTCTGAAGTTCAACGGTGCACTCTTGAAAACCTCATTTGCAAATCCAAGTATTTCGGGTGTGCTTCTGTAGTTCGTTTCTAGTTTGAATATTTCGCAATAGGGGTAACGATTTGGGAATGTGAGTATGTTCTTGTAATCAGCGCCGCGAAAGCTATATATGCTCTGTGCGTCGTCGCCTACCACAAACATATTCCCGTGTACACTGCTCCATAAGTCAACAAGTTTCGCCTGAAGGTGATTTGTATCCTGATATTCATCAACAAGAACGTGCCTTAGATTACCAGCTACTTCTTCGCGCACTTCCGAATGCTCCGACAGTAATTTCACAGTCCAAAGAAGCAAATCGTCATAGTCCATAGCATCATTAAGTTGTTTCAGGGCAGTATATCCAGCAAACACCTTTTCAAAATCAAAAAGCTTGTTAGCGAATTGCGGATACTCTTCGATAATGACGTCATCTAGCTCGATAGTGCTGTTTATCAATAGCGATGAGATCCTCTTTAGAACTTTAGGTGCTGGAAACATACGCTCTGTAGTGTCTACACCTGATTCGTTACGAGCACGCTTCATTAGGCGAACAGCATCGTCTTCATCGAGAATAGTGAAGTCTTGTGAAAAACCGATTGCGGATGCATACCTGCGAAGCATACGATTGCAAATACTATGAAAGGTGCCGCCAGTCATTTGACGAAGGTCCGCACCTAACAGGTGTTCGACTCGCTGGAGCATGCTTTTTGCAGCGCGATTTGTGAATGTAGTTAGCAGGATTTCGCTCGGTCGTACGCCATTTTCGACCAGATAAGCCACTCGATATGTAATAACCCGTGTCTTACCGCTACCTGCACCCGCTAGAATCAGAATCTGTCCATCAACTGCTGATACAGCTGCAAGCTGCTCGTCATTCAGCTCTTTTGCATAGTCAATGCGGTACGAGTCTGGCTTTACCGCAGTAGTTCGCTTCATAAGTAAGCGTTCAGGCGGTTGTACTTCAAATCCGTCATATGCTTCAGTCATGTCGAGTATAGAATATCATCTCGAAGTGATATGGCAGCTAATGCGCTCGAACATGGACTTCAAATGAGCATATCACAGGTTCACTTGTTAGAAAATTGTACTTCTAACGTATCCGAAAGCAGCATCTATCCGTTAAATCGCACTGCGCAAACAAGAAAGTCACAGTACATTTAACCCTTGTGATCTTTAAGTGGTTTATAGTCTGGTCTTAGGTCCATTACATCTTGAACATTCAAAGGAAAGAGCGAGAGAAACGCTTGCGCAAATGTTGCGCCAGCAAATCGCCCCCAAGTGCGCGCTCGCGACTCAAAAAAATCACGTATATGCCAATTCTGTTTTGGGTCACCGAATTGTGATTTATGAGCGAAAATCGAAGCGATATAGTCGTCGAAATGCTCTGTAATATCGACAATAAATGAAGGTTGAACGTTGTTTGGCAGAAAATAATAAAAAACAGCACTTGCAAACCAAGGTTCTCCCTCAATAGGCAGCTTTTGCAGATGTGCGAAGTTGTTTGCATGACTTACAAGCAGCCCTGCTTCAATATGATCCGTATGTCCAAGTCCGCGTCCCGGTGGAAGTTCGTAATACGGAGCCAAAATAACATCTGGTTTGTATTTTCTAATCATTGACGCTACTAATAGGCGATTTTCGTGGGTATCTTTGACCTGTAAGTCTGGTAGTTCCGCATTCTCTCTAAAGTCTAGTTTTAAAATTTGAGCAGCATCATCGCATTCGCGTTTTCTAGTTTCAACATCACCGCCTGAACCCATCTCGCCTCGCGTTAAATCTACAACACCGGTTGAGTAACCTTGTGATTTGAGTTTTAAAAGTGCGCCACCGCAACCGATCTCAACATCGTCCGGGTGCGGTCCGAATGCAAGAATGTTAACTTTTCGGGTCTCCACATGTCACTCCTAACAAGTCTAATGGTACTTCATTAGACAATATCTTAATTCAATCACCATTTCCCATCGATAATACCTCGCATGTAGTCAATCATAGGTGGAATCGGATCGGGATCAGGTGAATAACCAAGTGATTCGACAGATTTCGATATATTTGCTTGCGTTCGATCTTGATAGAAATGCCAAGGATTGTCTATCCACTCGACGTCGATATTGTGCCCAAAAGATTCTCTTGCGGCATCTAAAATCTGATTGAAACTAGTAGGTATTCCTAGTCCAACATTAAAGATGTCGCACTTCTGGTAATCCATCGCGCACAGATTAGCGTGTACTATGTTTCTTACATGAAGATGATCGCGGAATTGTTCGCCGAACTTAAACAACTTCACCTTACCTGTATCAATAACTTGTTTTGTCAGCTGAAAAACCATGCTAGCAAATTCGCCTTTATAGCGCTCTCCGGGACCATGTACATTAAAGTAACGCAGGCCGATTACCGGTAGATCGTCGCCTCGCTCATGGCGAATCTTCAAAACGTAATCGTCAAGTTTTAACTTTGAGAATCCATAAACGTTCAGAGGATTAGTTGCTCCATCTACACGTTGTGGCGCTGGCAGATTACCGTAAACCGCTGCACTTGATGCATATATTAGTTTCACGTTGTGTTGGATGGCCGCCTCGATCATCGCTATACTAACAGCTGTATTTACTTCCAGCATCTTTTTTTGGTCTGTGACTCGCGTATCTGTAATCGCCGCTTCATGGAAGACAACATCAAAGCTCTTAATAACTTCCATCCAAAACATCTCACGAATATCTACTGGAACTACCTCTCCCGTGAATCCCTTGAGATTTCTGAAATCCCCATAACGGAAATCGTCGAAAACTACCACTTCCGCACCTTGCGCTTCGCACTCTTTTGCGATATTGCTCCCTATAAAACCTGCCCCGCCCGTTACCAGTATCTTTTGTCTAAGCATCCATAGTCCTCATATTTGTAATTTTGATGGTTATTCAGTAGCCGCTTCTGAAATAGGTGATTCCCTGTGAACATCAGCGCTATTGTTTTTAGAAAGAGCTTTGCTATCGAGTTCGTCTTCACTTTTCACTTGAGCGGGGGACTTTTTGGGTGGAGCAACCTTGGTTTGCTTGTAAATGTCATCAATGATTAACTGAATGATTTTGTAACCATATGTTAACCTATCTTCTTTTCTTGAATACAGTACTCCTACGGATTCAAATATTGGTTTCCAGTATGGACCTTCAGGCACAGCAACTTTAGGGACGCGAACTTCAAATGGATAAAATGTTTTCTTTTCGTCGTCCAAAACTTCGTATTTCGCAATAAATGTGTTTGAATCGAATTCATCTTGCTTAACTGATTCAATTCTATAATGTTGTATCGGCTCACTATTGAGTTCTAGCGATACGGGTTTAGAATATACATCTCGCACAATTACTCCTCCAAGACTAGGTGCTTGTATGTTTGGAACACCGATTATACCATTCGGGGTTTTGGAGCATACGACTAGTAAACAATGTATAATAACATTGTGGACAATAAAGACCGAATTAACGAGATATATCCAAGTCGCGACGTGCTCGAAGTTGCCAAGCGGGCACTCGAAATAGAAGCGTCCGCTGTCCGCGGACTGATTGATATTATTGGCGAAGACTTCTTGCGCACAGTTAATGCTATTTTATCCAGTAGCAGTCGAGTAATCATTACCGGCATAGGGAAAAGCGGTCATATTGGCAAGAAAATATCAGCGAGCCTGTCAAGCACCGGAACACCATCTCTCTTTCTCCATCCAGCTGAAGGATTTCATGGAGATTTAGGCGTAATAACTCAAGCCGATATCGTCATCGCTATTAGCAACAGCGGAGAAACGCAGGAACTGCTAGATTTAGTTCCATCAATAAAGAGTATAGGCGCAACTGTGATCGCAATGACAGGCAATAAAAACAGTAGACTCGCACGTTTAGCTGATATTCTACTTTTTACTGGAGATATTGAAGAAGCGGATCCGTACAAATTGATTCCAACTACTAGCACAACCGTTTGTCTAGCTTTAGGTGACGCATTAACGATTGCCCTTATGGTGAAACGTGACTTCAAGCCCGAGAACTTTGCTGTCCTTCACCCAAAAGGTATGCTCGCGAAACGTTTAACGTTGAAAGCAGTTGACCTACTTGAAGGCGAGGCTAGTAATCCTGTTCTCCCCGAGTCGGCTACATTCGGTCAAGCTTTACATACAATCACAAAATATCAACTTGGTGGATTAAGTGTTGTCGATGATGCGAACAAACTCGTTGGAATAATAACGGACGGCGATGTACGCCGCATAATTGAGAAATGGGACAAGTCTGTTGTAGAACTGCGCACTCAATCGATCTCTTCTTTGATGACTCGGAATCCCAAACGCTGCCTCGATTCCATACTAGCCTTCGACGCCTTGGCTTTTATGGAAAACAACGAACCTCGCCCAATCTTTGTGCTTCCAATAGTAGACAACAACGATATGCCTGTTGGAATGTTACACATACACGATCTTGTGCGTGCAGGATTTAAAGCAACCAATAACGAACATTAGAAGACAGCATATGATTATTAGTTTTTAGACCATAACCCGAAGCGGTTTCCGTGTGGATCTAGAAAAAAGGCAAAATAACCCATATCATCTCCAATTTCGGTTTTGCTCTTAAGTGTCTTACCGCCATATCCTTCAACCCTTAGAAGCAACTCTGCAATGTTATCGGTTTCGATATAGAGCAGTATGCCAGAATCTCCGCTTGGAGATGCCGATGGTTCAAATCCACCACGCTGTCCCGTTGGTGTCTTAAAAAAAGCGTAAAAATCATTGTGCTTCCTGCATTCCCACCCGAATGCATTTGTGTAGAAGTCAATGCTCTCATCGATACTCTTACTTGGTATCTCAATATGACCAATTCCGTACATTATGCTCTCCTAGATTAGACAAATTTCATACAGCTCTATCTTGTGTTCATTTAACAAACTCGATTGTATCATCTTTTGTGGAGATCCTTATGCATGATTCTACGAATCTCTTTGTCGCGCTGTTCTTGAGGCAACCTCGATAGTTCGGTAGGAAGCTCCGAATCGCGCTCAACTCTAAGCTTATCAAGAACATGATTCACTAATTCTGGTGGGACTAAACCATCTGCCTCAAAAAATGTACGATTTCTCTCGAGTGCATCAGCTCCTTCGCAACAACTTGCAGGTAGAGAAGGTGGCTCGGTTACTCCATCAGGTGTTTTGGTTCCAGGACTGACAAATAGTTTGTTCGCGTAATCCAAGCTCGCGCTGTCTGAAATCCCTTCTTCGGCAGCACGCATAACTGATGTTAAAAGAAGATATTTGAAAGCGCTTGCGTCTGGTGTTCGTAATTC
>CAZRQJ010000061.1:0-12545 GCA_964602075.1 uncultured Planctomycetia bacterium | reverse complement strand
AAGCTAGTTTGGCATTGGCACAAAAGCAAATAGCGCTAACTTGTGATTGTTTAACGACCGCAATCTCCTAGTATTATGCTAGGGTCGACAAAAAACTGCGTGTTATAATTCCGCTGTTTTGACGTTATTGCAACGTCGAATCCAGCAGCTTTACCCTAAAGAGGAATGCTATGACCGCGCTTCAAATGCCTAAAGAAGAACTCGTTGAACTAGCGAGAACTATTAGACGCGATGTGATAGTTGGAGTATACAACGCTCAAAGTGGACATCCGGGCGGACCATTATCAGCTGCCGACTATCTGACAGCGCTATGGTTTCACTTTCTTCGTCTTGATCCATCTAATCCTAAGTGGGAAGATCGCGACAGATTCGTCTTGTCAAACGGACATTGTAGTATGCTCAACTATGCGTTACTTGCCAGACGGGGTTTCTTTAATCCTTCTTACTTAACAACGTTTAGAACACGCGATTCAAAATTGCAGGGACATCCAAACGCAACGAAACTGGATGGAATCGAGGTAAATACAGGTAGTTTAGGGCAAGGATTGTCTGTGGGAGTAGGAATGGCTTACGGAGCAAAACTTGCCGCTAAAGACTCTCTTCACGTGTTTGTCAATTGCGGCGACGGTGAATTGCAAGAAGGTCAAATCTGGGAAGCCGCTATGTCTGCGGGGCATTTTGGATTGGACAACTTGATTATGATGGTGGATTACAACAACGCTCAAATAGATGGATTCGTCAGAGATGTTATGAGAGTTGATCCCCTATCGGATAAGCTTAGAGCGTTTCATTGGGATGTTTTGTGGGCTGACGGGCATGATTGGGATGAGATTATGATCGCATTTCGAGGAGCTATCGAATCGCGCAATAAACGCCCAACCGCGATTATTTTTAAGACAATCATGATGCAAGGCTGTCCTTCCTTTGCAAATATACCAGGGTGGCACGGCAAACCTCCTGGACGTGATGATGCTTGGAGAATGTTGAAGGAACTGGGCTACGACGAGACACCTGAAGAGGCTGTCGCAAGTTATGGCGAGCCGATTTATCAATAAAGCATGTCATCCGAACTACATTCAAGGAGAAAGCAATGACACCGTTTTCTGATCTACCAATAGATCCCAAATACAAGAAGAGCGAGAAAGTGCTGACAAGAGAAGCATACGGCAATACTCTCGTCGAGATGGGTAAAATCGATGCACGTATCGTCGTTTTGGATGCCGACCTAGCTGAAAGTACACTGACTAAGTTCTATCGCGACAACCCTGAAACGAAATCGCGCTTCATTGAATGTGGTATCGCCGAGCAAAATATGATATGCATTGCTGCTGGACTTGCAACAATGGGATTTATACCCTTTCTGTCTAGCTATGCGCAATTCATAGCATCTCGCGCACTCGATCAAGCACGCAACACTGTTGATTACACAAATCTCAACGTTAAATTGGCAGCTGCTCACGGTGGTATAAGCGTCGGAAAAGACGGGCCGTCACACCAATCAATGGAAGATGTGTCCAATATGGCAGCGCTTGTCAATATGAAAGTAGTTGTACCTTGTGATTACTATGAAACGATCAAGGTTGTACGGTGGGCTGCGGATTACAACGGACCTGTCTACTTCAGATTGGGACGTGAGAAACTTCCTATAATCACCGAACCAAGCGATAAGTGGGAAATTGGTAAAGCGTCTACTTTGCGTGAAGGATCCGATGGCACGATTATTGCTTGCGGTTTTATGGTTCACATAGCTCTGGAAGCCGCAGACATTCTTGCGACGGAGGGTGTTTACGCAAGGGTGCTCAATATGGCTAGTATTAAACCACTTGACTCCGATGCCGTTCTTAAAGCGGCTAATGAGACAGGTGCCATAACAACCGTTGAAGAACACAGCATCTATGGCGGACTAGGTAGTATTGTTGCGCGTGCAGTTGTAGAGAGTGAACATCGCGTTCCTATGCGTTTAGTTGGGATACCGAATGTGTATTTAACCAGCGCGCCTTCAGAAGAGCTTTGTGAAATGGCGGGATTGACTAGCGAGAATATTGCTGCAAAACATAAAGAAGCGCTCAAATCTACTAGTAAAACCACAGTAACGGCGGTATAGATGCTTGTAACTGCTCGTAACCTGACTTAATTATGAACATTTGAATATCCAAGTCAGTCTCGAAAATCTGAATTGCAAGATATAACAATATGTAAAATCGGGTTAGTTGGTGTGAAATATTAACGGTTTTGAGGTATCATAATTATGGAATCCTGCCGGGAATCGGGTTCCGCCAGTAATCTGGTAACATCGACTTCGGGATGACTGGAGTCGCGCAAGATTCCCTTCTCCCCCAGGGGGCCTGTCGAGCGTTCCTCCGACCCAGAGTTTTGCGGCAGGCCCCTATATGTTTCGAGCTTATCACCGCTAATCCCTTGTAAGCTCATTTGATCGAATTCACTTTAATCCATTCTGGAAATAATTTGATGTTCAAGTTTACGTTGCGGGTAAGCTTGTTGTGAGTTCATCATAAAAATCTTCTTTGCCGGATCGGCTTCGTGTGCCTTCATGTACAAGAGACTCAATATGCGTTACTCTACCGATTGGCCTACATGTACCACGCTTAGATTCTCTAAAGAACATTACAAGTTCCGCAGGCGGTCCAGAATCAAATTCATTATCGATTTTTTCTAGCGCTTCACGCATAGACAAACCGTTTCTGTAAAGTAAACGGAAACAATATCTAAGGTTCGCTCTATCCTCGCGTGAATATCCTGCACGTTTCAAACCTACCGCGTTGATGTTCACAATCTTTGCAGGCGCATGCCCGAAAGCCATCATGAATGGCGGAACGTCCTGCATTAGACCACTTGTACCGCCAATCATCGCGTATTTTCCAATATGCACATATTGGTGTGCGACGCACATTCCACCAAGCACGACTCCATCATCAACTTTGCAGTGACCCGCTAGAGTGGCGAGGTTTGCCATAATCACCTTATCGCCTACTTTGCAGTCATGTGCTATGTGAACATGGCCCATTAAAAAGCAATTCTTACCCACGCGTGTGACGTTGCCTTCAATTGAGCCTCGATCAATAGTCACGAATTCGCGTATAACCGTTCCTTCACCGATTATGCAGTGAGTGGCTTGGTTTTTCCACTTTAAGTCTTGTGGATCGGAACCGAGCAACGCGTGTGAGTATATCTTGCAACCGTCCCCTATTTCTGTGTTTGCTTCTATAACAACATGGCAGCCGATCTTTGTTTCTGCACCCAGTTTGACGTTTTTGCCAATCACGGCATATGCGCCAACTTCGACGCCCGGCGCCATTTCTACGCTTGGATGAACTATTGCAGTTCTATGAATCAACATATTACACCTTCTTGTCTTTATCAAAATTGCCGTTCGGATTGTCGGTAGACGCGTCCTTGCGGTCATTATTCACAACTGAATCGGACTCTAGTAATTGGACACGAACAATTAGTGCCTTAAGCTTCTCGATATATTCTGGCAGCTTATGTATGAGAGTTAGCACTTTTAACTGATGTGCGTGAGAGCGTGCAGGATAGCCTGAAACTCTGCTTTTCGCAGGTAGATCATGGAACACTCCCGATTGAGCAGCAATAATCGAACCGTCTCCGACTTTAGCGTGTCCCGCAAACCCAGCTTGTCCACCGATTATGCACCATTTACCGATATCCATACTGCCGCTTAAACCAGTCTGCGATGCTATAAGTGTGTTTTTTCCAATACGGCAGCCATGAGCGATTTGGATGAGGTTATCGAGTTTTACTCCGTTTTCAATAACCGTTTCCGTTACTGCAGCCCTGTCAATACAACAACTGGAGCCTATTTCAACATTGTCTTCGATAACAACGCGTCCTGTTTGAGCAAGCTTAGTATGACCTGATGCATGACTCACGAATCCGAACCCGTCCGCTCCGATTATAGTACCTGAATGAATGTAAACATTGTTACCGATTTGAGTTTCGGGATAGATGGTGACGTTAGGGAAAATTCGACAATTCTTGCCTATGTGGACGTTTTTTCCGATGTAGCTATTCGGATAAACAATCGTACCTTCTTCGATGCGCGCTCCATCTTCAACAACGCTAAACGCGCCGATCTCTACGTTTTCAGCGATGGATGCAAGTTCGCTTACAGATGCCCTTGAACTAATCTCTTTCGGCATTCTCCACTCACCGCCGACGAATAGACAAGGATCGACATTATCGAGTTGCGCTTGTGCAGGTAATTTAACGCCTTCCGGAGCATAGAAAGCGATTTGCGCCCAAGCGAAGGCTAGTTTTGGGTGATTATGAACGATTCGATCGACGGATACAAATTCAAGTGCGTCCATTTTCGCGGAATGTTCAGCTGATAAAATGATTGCACCGAAGACTGCGTCCTTGAGTTTGTCTAACTGAACAGCCTTTTCGATGAAACACACACCATCGAAAGAAAGCGAGTCAGGAGCGCATGTTCTACTGACTATCTTTGTAGCATCACCTATGACTTCTCCTTGAAGGAAATGTGCAAGTTCACCGAGATTCCATGTTCTCATAGAACGACCCCCAGAGAGAAAAATCCAGACCCAGCGCCGTCAAGCGTAGCCGATATTCTAATATCTCGCGTGAAGTAATATGAGAGTGAGTACTTACTATCGTCGTTGTATTCTGAATCAGTGTACTGCTCTGCCGATACTAACACGTTTGTTCCAAACCAGACATCGCCGCGAAGTTTCAGTGCTTCACGATCAAAGTCCCAGCCGCTCCCGAGAAAAATTCCGGGTGTCGGATTGAGACCAAATCCAAGCTCTGGTTCGAAATCAATGTTGTCAGGAAAGAACTTCACGTGAGCATACAGCTCCGCGTATTTGCCGCCAATCACACCAATTCTTCCTTCAAGAAGTGGATTTTCTTCGTCTTTATCAAAGTCGACTTGTCCCGATACTGATGTGCGAAATCTACGAGATTCAACAATTGCTGAAATCTGAAGATCGCGTCCTTTGAATTCAATAGCAATGTCAGCCCTTGCTTGATAAAACCTAAGAGTTTTTAGATTTTCGACACGTTTAGACAAATACATCTCTATTGTTTCGACATATGAATCAACAAACTCAAGCGGCATACCATCGAGACAAGACACTTCTCTAATAATCACTTCGCGCAAGTCTTCTAGCGAAATATTTAGTAATGTAGAACTTCGAGTTCTTAAACTGTGATTACTAACGACAGTTGAGCTAGATTTCGGAGAAAGGTGGAGAATTACACGAGTGATCGGTCCTGGTGAAAGTTCAAAGCGGTAAGCAAACCACTTGAAATCTTCGATATTTTCTTGTTCTTCTTTGATTGCTTCATCAAACAATTTGTAGAGCCAGTTAATATCAGATGTAGGCAGGCCTTGAAATCGTCGTCTAAGAGAACTCGTTAGTTCGGATTTCAAAGGAGATAGGAGTTCGTTAGCTAGATTGCCCGCGTTTGGAGGCAATACGTCGATTTCAATATCGATTATCTCGCCACCACTAACAGAAATCTCGATTGTGAAAAGAGTTGTGACGCCCGGTGATATCGACAACTTATCTACCGAGAATCCGCGCTTGCTTAAAGTTAAGTCTATTACCCTCTTCAAAGTATCGGTGATATCGTCAAGATTATCTTTTATATATATCAAGTCGCCTTCGAGCTGATGGATAATCGCCATTTCGCCTACTTCAGCAATAGCTTTCTGCAAATCGTCTGTTAGTTCGGGACGCAAGTCGCCGTCCAAAAATTGAAGCTGAACTTCGACGAATTGGACTTTTTCAATTTCCGACTGATCATCCACATTGTCCGACTCGGTAAGTTGCGAGGTTGCATCGTTCGCGCTTTCAGCGTTCAACTCGTCTTGTTGAGATTGCTGGTAGTCTTGCGCAAAAACTGGGCTTACAAATGCGACAAGAAGTTGGGCGATGGCAAGAGCTATCATCGTCCTAACCGAAACACCAATTATTCTTGCACAACCCAGCACTTTGACTTACCTGTAAACCGAAAGATTCAAAGCGCTAGGTCGTGAATCTTTCGGTTAAAACATCTCTCCTATGCCGAAGTGCAGAATATCTCCACCTTCGCCGCTAAGCGACCAACCATAGTCGAGTCTTATTGCGCCAAGACCCATCTGCGGTATATTGAAGTGTATGCCTATACCTGCACCTTTTTCGCTGTTCATCTTGTCGAAGTTCTCTCCTGCCCAGCCCCAATCCGTGAACAAAGCAAGGATAAACTGCTCATTTTCGTCTATTGCATACCTAAACTCGGAGTTAAATAAGAAACTCTTTGAGCCTGTGAGTGCGTCCTCATTGATTCCACGTAAACTGTATGCTCCTCCGAGTCGGAATTCTTCATACAAAGGAAGGTCGCCCTCGGCGAATCCCAACCTTTCACGAAATCCTATCGTATGTTTGTCACCAATAGGGATGAAATAACGGTATTCTTGAGAGTACTTACGATACTCAAAATCACCGCCGAAGCCCGCGAATTCCGCTTGTAAAGCCAGTAAGCCGCCTTCTCTAGTGGAAAATTTGTTGTCGCGCGTATCGTGAAAACCCGCAAAAGTTACGCTTCGAGTTTGTCCTTCTTGTGTTAGACGGGCTCGTCTGATCGGTGAATAGTTAACGAAAGGATCGCCTTTTATCACGTCATAACGGCTTTCAGTAACGTTAAATGATACGTTGCCTGAGATTTTGTCGGTGAACTTTTTGCCAATTCCTACGCTTCCACCCCACGAATCCAGCTTGAGCTCGCTTTCTTTGACTGAACCGGGATTGCGTTGTTGGCGTGAATGAAGACTGAAAACGCTCGTTGAAAAACTGATGTCTCTACTTTGGACGTTTGGATCGCGATACTCGATTTGGAATCCGGGATCGTCTTGGCTGAATATCAAAGTAGAAGAAATAGACTTTGCTTCGCCGAATAAGTTGTTTTCTCGATATGAAATCGTGCCTTGGATTCCGTTGACAGAACTATAAGCAGCACCGAAACCGAACTGACCAGTGCGCGCTTCAGTGACATTGAAGATCATTTTAATATGGCCAGGTTTTATTGAAGGATCCCAGCTGAAGTTGACTTCTTCGAACAATCCGGTATTGACAAGTCGGCGAAAATCGGTTTCCAATGCTTTTTCTGTCAGCGGTTCGCCAATTTTAACAGATGTGATTTCTCGACGAATAATCCGCTCCTTCGTTCGTGAATATCCCGAAACGAGAATTTCATCGACGTAACCTTCCCCGACTTCAACCGTTATTACGCCTGTATTGTCACCCTCAAGCCCAATATTGAAGTCGCGAATCCACGCTGCGATGTATCCGTTTTTATTGTAGTTCCCAAGTACGCCGTTAACTAAAGCCCATTCGAGAGTCTTAGTGCTGATTATTTTGCCGGGTACAAGCGGCGAGTTTCCACCCCATAGGTCTTCGTCCGAAACGTCTATCGAATCGAATTCGGGAATTTCAGGGAGTTCTACGGCGGTACTTTCAGAAGGCTCACTCGCAGATTCAGAATCCGTTGTTTGTTCAAGACCTTTAGATTCTTTGTCTTTCTTCTTAAGTTCTTTTTCTTTCTGTTTACGCTCGGCTTTAGCTTCGTTTATTTTCTGCGTACGAACATCGTTGCCGCGACCATTGACATAGTCATACATCGCAGCAACCAATTCGTCGCTTGTATAAATGCTATTGCCGGTAAAACGAATCTCTTGGAAGAGCGGCCATTCCTTGACTTCGACCACAATCATCGTTCCGCTTTGATAACCTTCGTACGATAACATAGGTCTCTCTCTAAAGTAGCCCGTCTTTTCAAGGATATCGGCGTTTTTTTCAAGAATAGACAGTGCGTTTGTCCCTATATAGTCACCCGCTTTGATAGTTAAGAGACTAATGATGTACTCGCTTGATACATTCTCGTTGCCGAGAACCTGTATGGAATATACCATAATACCGCCTTCGCCTTGAGCGTCGGCGCGACAAGTTAGCGCGACAGTGAAAATCACGAACGCGCAAACACTCGCAGATCGCAAAAGCCAGCAATGTAACACTGCTTCTACCTTCCTTAAGAATTCAAACAGGCGCGAGTATATCACCTCCAATTGTCCTTCCAAAAAAAAATATCTTTAAGGTTCATTAAAGTGAGCATCCAACGTTGCAATAAGCGACAACGGATCTAACTTTGGTTTTCCAATCAGGGTTACTGTTTGTGTTCCTTCGATAGATTGGTTGTCAGTAGCAATGCTTTTTTGCTCATGTTGATCTGTTGTTTCGACTTGCGCAGAAGATGCGTTGGCGGGAGGACTTGAATCATGCAATCGAATTTCAGCCGCCGCATTATCCGACGTGTAGATGAGTTCACGACCTCCCGCTCCGTTTTTTCTTCCATTTGGCGTTCCCTTTCTCCCCTCGGGGGCCTTGGCGACCAATTGTGAATCGACACCTAAAGGCGTTTTTTCAATTGGCTTAGATACGACGTCTGGAAGAGAAAAGACCAATGTTGAACCGTTATCCTCCGACCCCTCGTTGAACGGAGCAACATTTGAATCTTCAATCGTAGATGTGTCTGAATTGCGTGCAATATAACTGCGATCATAGTTAGTCTTGAGTATCGCATTGACAGATACGAATAGAGCGACGACAAGCAGAACTGCAGCCATCGCATATTTGATGTTAAGTCTATATCTAACAATACGATCGACAACGGGTTCCTCTGCAGGAACTCGCCTCAAGTTCAGAGCATTTTCAACCTCCGCTCGTATCAGCATCAGCTTTGAACTCAATGAGTCGCGATCGCCGATCGCGTTATCGCCCTCGGCAAGGTCTAGCCAGTGTCGAAGGCGTTCAATAGTTTCTTTCTGGTTTTTTATCATGTTTTTACCTTTTCGATAGGGTCGGCGGGAATAGGGCATAGGAAGGTGGGAGGTACAGGCTTGAATCCCCTACGTATATCGTTAGGGGTAAATTAACAATCCAGGTATCCAATAAGTCGGTGCTACTTAGGAAGCCCAGTGCGACCTATACGAGACTTACCGTTCGTCCGATTAATGGTATATCCGGGGTTAAATCCCCGCCGACCCGCTTAAGAAAAAGTTCAGTGAGTTACAGCCGAAGTCATAACTCACTAATACAATCGAATTATCGAACGATTATGTTAAGTTAGATAAAAGGCGAATAAGGCAGATTATGAAAGAATAAAGCAGAAACAGCCTCTGAATGAATTTGTTATATCTTATTATCCATACTTGTTGTGTTGTATATGTATTATTTCACGTAACGCAAAGCGCGGTCTTTTCGTCTAGCGAAAATTCTGCCGCGTAATCTCTTGATAGCGCGCGAGTGAATTTGAGAGATCCTTGCTTCGGACAAGCCAAGCGATTTGGCGACGATTTCACGAGGTAAGTCGTCGATGTATATTTTCTGAATTACGGTTCTTTCTTTATCCCCCAGTTCATCAATCAGAGAAATTATTCTCTCTAATCTATCCTGTTCCAATTCCGACAATCCGCTCTTGTCATATAGCACTCCGAACAAAGCAAAGTCAGAATGCTCTACGCTAAGTTTATCGCGTGAAGATTTCCTTAGATAATCGATAATTGCGCCTTTGATTCTGATTCGAGCATATACAGAAAATGCGACGCCTGTGTCGTGTTTATATGTGTCGATAGCTCGAATCAACGCAAGCAAGCCTTCCGACAAGCAGTCTTCAATGTACGCTTCTGAAGGAGCAATTCTGCGAAGGATACCCGAGACAAGAGGTTGATAAGCTAGAATTAAACGTGCGCGATTTTGCGCTGTGAACTTTGACCACAGCTCCTTCTCTTCGGTGTGCGTCAACAAACGCACTTTGGAAATAGCGTCTAATATCTCGCTTAACGACATGTAGTTAGACTTGTTGTACGAAAATATGCCTTAATGCAAGAGGTAATTATATCGCGAAGAACCGAGTGACTATTATTTGAAGTGAGCATTAAGAGGCTTCGATGAAATGTCTATTCATTCGGTCGTGTAAGAAGGTGAATTATCTCCTGCTCTCGCGATTCTAACTTTTTCGAAGCAAACGACATGCTGTAACGCAAAAGCAATATAGAAAATATAATCACGACTGGCGCAAACATGTATCCCAAGTAGGTAACATGGAAATAGAACGGTAAAACAACTACCGCAATTAAAGGAAAGGCTGCGGCACTCACTAATAAGTTTGATAGGAAATAAATCAATTGGAAAGCGCAACCGCCTTGTTCATACTGTGGTACGCCGCGCCTGCCGCTTGAATGGATGATTTTGTAAGGAAAGTAAACCCCGAGTAGATTGCCTCCAGCTTCGACAATTAACGCACCTATGACCATTGCAACGGCAAGCAATGGCAGTAATGAAAAGCTAATATTGAGAAACAGCGAGCCTACAAGTAAAATTGCAATACTAGTACCTTGATAAACAATCAGTCCGATCAAGCTCTTAGCAAGCATGATTTCGGCGCGTTTAACTGGTGTTAGGAGCAGACTTTCGATTGCTTCGCCATCCATACCGAACTTGTTTGCTGCCAACTTAAACTGCCCCATAATCGAGAAGTAAGCGAATAAAGAAAAGACAACATTTATGTTAACTGCTTCAAAAGCGCTATCACGCTTCAGCATAAAATACAAACCAAAGAGATAGACAAAAACAAACAAGCTGTTTATGAGTCGTAGTTTGTAGACGGGTTCACGCAAGAGGTAGCGCCATTCCTTGATATACAGTGCGACAACTGATTGCGACAAACCGAGTGATATGAAAACCGTGTTGATAAAACTCTCGATAGATGTATTGGCTGCAGGTCTTCCATTTGAAAGGTGTTGTTTTTTCTTTTTCGCAGATTCTCCTAATGAGAGTTCACCCATAAAGAACTTAACGACGACGAACCCTGCAATATGAATCAACGCTAAAAACTCAACAACGAACAATGAGAACAATAATGCGAATTCTATCCAGCTCGACGATGCAGCTGCATTGAATGATGAGCCTGCCAATCCGGGTGGAAAATACTTTGCAATAGTCAAAATCGGTTTCAGTTTGTCGAACACAGCCGTCATGTTTGGATTGCTGAATGTTTCAGTGTAAAGAAAGAAACGAGAAAAGTAAAACAGAAACCCGATTAGAGTTCCGATTATTATTGCAATATCAGCGAAACGTCGGCTTGCTAGGACACGACCGAACGCTAGAAGGATGATTTGTCCCGAAATCAAAAGACCAATCCAAAAAATAATCGACACGGACAATGCAATAACCGCGAGAATCGGTGTTTTTCCGAAAGCAATCGTAGTTACGAATATAATTAATGGAACAAGCAATCCTGCAGGTGAAACGAGTGAGTTCACCACGAGCGCGCCAACGAATGTTCGACGGTTTATCGGCATTAACGACAACCCTTCAAAGTGAATACTTTGAGCTATCCCCATCGGCGATATTGGAATGAACAGCCAAATAATGCCGAGAAACCAATGCAAACCGGGGAAAAGCAATGTGCGAATGAGATGGTAATCAGTTTCGGTAGTTCTGTAAATCGAGCCTAATGTCGTCCCAAAATACACAACAAGAATACTCATAAAAACAACGAAAAGTCCGCGCAAAGCTCCTTCGGCGGAGTTGCGAGTGTCAGAGCGCGTCACCAGCTTGAACTTGATTGCGAAGATCGCTTTCAGTTGGTCCACGAAAGCTCCTCCGTTTTTATGTTGCCTTCTCCTGCAATCTCGACAAAAATGTCTTCGAGCGATCTCCCGCTGGTGCTTACTTCTTCGATTGGGGCGTGGAAATGTATGCGTCCCCGATGGATGATTGCGACTGAAGTGCAGAGCTTCTCAACAAGTTCCATAACATGGCTCGAAAAGAATATCGTTACGCCGCGAGAGACCAGACGGTGCATCACATCCTTGATTTTTCGGCTTGCAACGGGATCGATTCCGTTGAAAGGTTCATCGAGCAAAAGCACTTTAGGGTCATGAATCATCGCGGCAGCGAGAACAGCTTTTTTGCGCATACCTGTCGAATAATCAACGATCATTTTTCCAGCAGCTTCTTCTAGGTCCATTAACGCAAGCAGTTCTTCGGTCCGTCTATCGGCTTCACTTGCAGAAAGCCCGTACATGCGACCTGCAAACTGGAGGTATTCGCGCGATGTAAGTCTATCGTACAGGTGAGGCTCTTCAAGCATGACTCCAATACTAGCCTTAACTTTCATCGGTTCATCGCGTAGATCGTAATTTGCCACACGAATACGTTTGAATTGAGCGGAAACCAAACCAACAAGCACCTTTATTGTCGTAGATTTTCCAGCACCGTTCGGACCGAGAAAACCAAAGAATTCACCTTCAGGCACCGCGATGCTTATGTTATCTACTGCTATGAAGTCTCCGTATTTTTTCGTTAACCCGTCAATAATGACAGCCGGTGGACGCGTCATCCTGTACGCATTTGAGTCTGCGTTGTAGGTTACCGACGAAGTAAGAAGATCGTCAGAGAGTTTTCCATTAGACATATTGTTGTTACCCACAATTGAATTATAGC